>NZ_FNDI01000028.1:0-119607 GCF_900100565.1 Paraburkholderia steynii
CAGGGATGCCAGTACACCAGCAACGCTTTCCGGGCCTTCCTCGGCAAGAACCGCATCACACAGAGCATGAGCCGCAAGGGCAACTGCTGGGACAACGCAGTGGTAGAACGCTTCTTTCGAAGCCTGAAGACGGAGCGCGTGAGACTACGTCCATACCCTGACTATCTCACTGCAAAGTCCGATGTCACCGATTACATCGTGACGTTCTACAACCACGAGCGGCTACATTCGGCGGCCGGCAACATGCCGCCCGCCGAATATGAAGTAACCAGCAAGAAAAGAGGGAAAGCAGAAAAAGTGTCCAGGATTACTTGACCACTTCATGCCGCCCCGCACAGGGGCGACGCTTGAAGCACGCTAACAAAACGCGGATGCCAACGAAAACACGAGCAAACCAAGCCAAACCGTCCGCGCCACGAAACCAAACCGCGGATGCCAGCAAAACCACAAGCAAACCACCCCAGCGTCCGCAGACAAAAAACCCCTACTTAGGCGCTATATCCCTCCGCACTCGCCTGATGTGCTGCTCGACATAAAACGCAGCCGCGTCGGCATCACCATCAACAATGGCCTCATAGATCAACCGATGCTCAGAAACATAAAGCCTGATCCGCCCAGGATCATGAATCCCATCATCCTTTAGCCGTTTCCACAAAGGCTGATCCATCGCCTTAGCCACTTCATCGGCGATCTTGACGAGCAGGGCATCGCCCGTCATCACAGCAAGCTGCCGATGAAACAAACGATCGCTATCGTTCCATAGCGCGCGCTGCACGGCATCGGAGACATCGTCGATCGAATCCATCTGCGCAAGGTAGTGCTCGGCAAGCTCGTCACGCTGCGCATTGGCGGCCGCGCGGCGCGCGATGGCAGGCTCCAGGATCAAGCGGACGTCGAGCGCGGACGTAGGGCTGAAGTCAGCGTCGCCTGAGACATCGCCAGAAGCGGGCGCCGCCGCCAACCGCTGCAACGCGTCCGCGCACACGTAAGTGCCCGAATTGCGCCGCGTAACGACCAAACCCTCGTTCTGCAACGCGCCCAGCGCCTCCCGCACGGCAGGCCGTCCAACGCCAAACCGCGCCGCGAGATCGCGCTCCGAAGGCAACCGCGCTTCAGGCGCAAACTGCCCGTTGCGGATGTCGCCGCGCATGCGCTCCGCGACCTGCTCGTAAATCTGCTTCGGGCGAAACGCGCGTTCCAGTGCGAATGAGGTCGAGGCCATGGATAGATACCGTGCGACAGATGACAGTGTGATGTGTGCCAGGTTCAAACCAGTTTGACGGATAAATTTTGAAACTGGTTGATCGCTAACCAAAGCTGGTCTACATTTCGATCCAGTATAAAACAAAGATGATGGAGCGAGACAATATGTTGGACAGGCAACGACCCGAAGCTTTCTTGCGAGGAACGAACGCATCATGAAGCTGAACCGCATGATCAGCACGGTCGAAGTGCACACGGGCGGCGAACCGTTCCGCATCGTCACGAGCGGGCTGCCGAAGATGCCCGGCAAGACCATCGTCGAGCGGCGCGCGTGGCTCAAAGAGCACGCCGATCATCTGCGCCGCGCGCTGATGCTGGAGCCGCGCGGCCACGCCGACATGTACGGCGGTTATCTGACCGATCCCGTCACGGAAGGCGCGGACTTCGGCATCATCTTCGTTCACAACGAGGGCTATAGCGACCATTGCGGCCACGGCGTGATCGCGCTGGCGACAACGGCCGTCTCGCTCGGCTGGGTCGAGCGCACAGAGCCGGAAACGCGCGTCGGCATCGATGCGCCTTGCGGCTTCATCGAAGCATTCGTCAAATGGGACGGCGATCACGCCGGCAGCGTACGCTTCGTCAACGTGCCGTCGTTCATCTGGCAGCGTGACGTGAGCGTCGAGACGCCGACTTTTGGCACCGTGCGCGGCGACATCGCGTTCGGCGGCGCGTTTTACTTCTACACATCGGGTGAACCGTTCGGACTCGATGTGCGCGAAAACCAGGTGGACCGGCTGATCCAGTTCGGCGCCGAAGTGAAGCGCGCGGCGAACGAGGCGTTCAAGGTCGAACATCCGCATATCCCCGAGATCAATCACATTTACGGCACGATCATCGACAACGCGCCGCGTCACGCGGGCTCGACGCAGGCCAATTGCTGCGTGTTCGCCGACCGCGAAGTGGACCGCTCGCCAACGGGCTCCGGCACGGCGGGGCGGGTCGCGCAACTGTATCTGCGCGGGCAACTGGGCAAGGACGAAACGCTCGTCAACGAGTCGATCATCGGCACGGTGTTTCGTGGGCGTGTGTTGTCCGAGACGAAGCTCGATCGCTTCGACGCCGTGATTCCCGAGATCGAAGGCGACGCGCATATTTGCGGCTTCGCGAACTGGCTCGTCGATGAGCGCGATCCGCTGACGTATGGTTTTCTGGTGCGCTGAACGCGCAAGGAGCAGCCCCGACATGAGCAGCACGCCGATTTTCGACGCCGCCGGCACGGCGCGCCTGATTCCGTTTCGCGCGCTCGTCGACGCGCTGAAGACAGCCGCCGCCGACTACGCGGCCGGACGCGTCGCGAGCCCCGAGCGGCTCGTCGTGCCGCTGAACGACAACGGCATCATGCTGTCGATGCCCGCCGCGGCCTCCGATCTCGCGATCCACAAGCTTGTCAACGTCTGCCCGCGTAACGGCGAGCGCGCGCTGCCGACCATCCACGGCCAGGTGATGGCGTTCGACCCGGACACGGGCAAGACGCTGTTCATTCTCGACGGGCCGACCGTCACGGGACGCCGCACGGCCGCGATGACGATGCTCGGCATCGAGACGCTCTCGCGCGACGCACCGAAAGACATTCTGCTGATCGGTACGGGCACGCAGTCCGCAAGCCATCTGCGGGCGATCGGCGAGTTGTATCCGGAGGCGCGCGTGCGCGTGCGGGGCACATCGGTGGCGCGGGCGCAGGCGTTCTGCGACGCACAGCGAGGCACGGTGCGTGATCTGCAAGCCTTGAGCGAGGCGACGATTCCCGATTCCGTCGATACCGTCATCGCGCTGACGACGAGCCGTCAGGCCGTCTACGACGAGGCGCCGCGCGCGGGACGGCTCGTGATCGGCGTCGGCGCGTTCACGCCGCAGATGTGCGAGATCGGCGCGCGCACGCTCGCGGGCAGCTCGCTGTATGTCGACGATCTCGCGGGCGCGAAACACGAAGCGGGGGACTTCATCCAGGCGGGCATCGACTGGTCGACGGTGACGGGCATCAAGGACGCGCTGGCGAGCCAGCCATCGTTCGATACGGCCATCGTATTCAAGACCGTCGGCTGCGCGGCGTGGGATCTGGCGGCGGGGCGTGTTGCGCGGGCGGCGCTGGGCGCGGGTTGAAATTTCGCAGATCCCTTGTTGCCGCAGACCGGGTGAAAGTGAGAAGCGAAACGAACGTGCGTGCCGTGTCACGACAGTAAGCGTGCAAACAATCCTAAAACGTTGCAACATAGTCGTCTCGCGCAAACCTGCCCGATTTCAGCGCTGCCTGAAAGGTTGGTCCGGGCGGGCTTGCGTATTTCCCAGCAGTTAATTTTTGCGACCGCGCTATGACGACTTCCACCGCTCCTGCTTCGCCGGACCGCCCGCTCGACATGATCATTTTCGGCGGCGCCGGCGACCTGTCAGCCCGCAAGCTGCTGCCCGCGCTGTATATGGCGCATACGCACGGCAATTTGCCCCCCGAAACGCGCATTCTCGCAATCGGCCGCCGCGAATGGGTGCGTGACGACTATCTGAAATGGATGGACGAGCAGAGCCGTCCGTTCATCGAATCCGGCGCATATGAATCGGGCGCATGGGATCGCTTCCTGTCGCTGTTCGAATACGTGCGCGTCAATGTCGACCAGGCCGCCGATTACGAGCGCCTTGCCGAGGCATCGCGCCCGAATGCGCTGCGCGTGTTCTATCTGTCGACGTCGCCGGAACTGTTCACGACGATTTGCGACAACCTCTCATCGCACGGTCTGCTCGACGAGTATTCGCGCGTCGTGCTGGAAAAGCCGCTCGGTCACGATCTGGCGTCGGCACAGGCGATCAACGATTCCGTCGGCAAGCATTTCTCCGAGCATCAGATCTACCGGATCGACCACTATCTCGGCAAGGAGACGGTGCAGAACCTGATGGTGCTGCGCTTCGGCAACGCGATCTTCGGGCCGCTGTGGCAGGCGCCGTATATCCGCAGCGTGCAGATCACGGTGGCGGAGTCGGTCGGCGTGGGCACGCGCGCGGGCTTCTACGACCATACGGGCGCGATGCGCGACATGGTGCAGAACCACTTGCTGCAACTGCTTTGCATCGTCGCGATGGAGCCGCCCGTTTCGCTCGACGCTGATGCCGTGCGGGACGAGAAGCTGAAGGTGCTGCGTTCGCTGCGTCCGATGACGGCCGAGGACATCTCGCGCGATACGGTGCGTGGGCAGTACACGGCGGGCGCTGTCGGCGGCGAGCCGGTGAAGGGTTATCTGGAAGAAGCGAACGTGCCCGCCGATAGCCGTGCGGAAACCTTTGTCGCGTTGCGCGCGCATATCAACAACTGGCGCTGGGCGAACGTGCCGTTCTATCTGCGCACGGGCAAGCGGATGGCGAAGAAGCTGTCGGAGATCGTGATCGAGTTCGCGGATCTGCCGTTTTCGATCATGCCGAATAGTCCTTGTGGTCCGCGCAACTGTGGGAACCGGTTGGTGATCCAGTTGCAGCCGAA
The DNA here is from genome assembly GCF_900100565.1 of Paraburkholderia steynii. Taxonomy (NCBI): domain Bacteria; kingdom Pseudomonadati; phylum Pseudomonadota; class Betaproteobacteria; order Burkholderiales; family Burkholderiaceae; genus Paraburkholderia; species Paraburkholderia steynii. The sequence goes on from NZ_FNDI01000028.1 coordinate 4,730, forward strand.
TGAATCGATCCAGCTGCAGATGCTTGCCAAGGAGCCGGGTAGTGGAATGCGGACGTTGCCCGTCAATCTGAATCTCGATCTGGAGCAGGCGTTCACGAGCCGTCGCGCGGAAGCGTATGAGCGTCTGTTGATCGACGTCGTGCGTGGCAGGCTCACTCACTTCATGCGCCGCGATGAACTGGAAGCGGCATGGACGTGGGTCGATCCCATCATCGAAGCGTGGAAGCGGAATGGCGACAAGCCGAGGGGCTATACGGCGGGGACGTTCGGGCCGGGGGCTTCGACGGCGATGATGGCGCGGGATAATATGGTTTGGTCGGAAGAGTCGTAGGACTTTCGGGTCAAGCGGTAGTACGCGAAGGCGGAGAGAATGATGCTCTCCGCCTTTTTTCTTTTGCGGAGAACTTTGAAAGAGAGAAAGTGAGGTGCGGGCTAGCCTCATTTTCTGTAAGCAGATGGCATTGGGTTCTCAAGCAGAAGCAGATGATCAATGCTGGTTTCGACGCAGGTACTTGCCTGCCGTCCGTTCCAGGATGGTAATCAGTTCCGGCTGCATGAAGGTGTATTTGTCGGGGATGTCGAGACAAATGATCTGTTTGCTCTTGAGCGAGGTGCCGAATTTTTTCGACAATCTGGCCTTATGCACGCGTTCCATCACAAAGATCATATCGGCCCATAAGACTTGCTCCATCGAGACAATCATCGCTGCGTCAGGAGCGAGACCCGCGGAATCCGTTTCAACACCGGGCCAACTGGAAAACAGTGCCTCCGCTGTAGGACTTCGCAGACGATTTCGGCTACAGATGAATAGTGCTCGCATCGAATGCCGCCGATATTAGGCGTGCTTCTATCAGGTGGATAAGTACGGTTTCCGCTTGCCTGGTCAATTTAGTCAATTCCTGAACTCTTATCAGGCAACTGAGCAATTTGAAAGCGTGTCAAACATTGCGGCCATGTTGCCGCTACACCGTTTGATGCAATCATTACGAAGCGGTTGAAGGCGCGATCGGCAATTCGGATCTGGCTTTTTCCAACATTCTCGACAATATAGTCGAGCGCCTGTTCTGACTGTAGAAAATCGCCGATCGTCCGGCGAATGTGAATGAGCAGACAATCGGACTCAATCGTAGAGAGTATTTTTCCGAGCAACTCACGATCGACAGTGCCATCTCGAAAAAGATGTATCCACTCGCACATGACCAGATCAATTTTTGGGAAGTGTTTCTCAAAGAGCGAGTGGACGCGTCTTGGATTCATGTGGTGATAACGAAGATCTCGCTAGCTGTGCGGTTGAATTTATTGCTTCGCATCTTGTACTGGAAAAACTGTCCTGCCGACTTCAATCGGGCGGGTGCCGATTCTCGCAATTTGGGCTGTGCGGCGCAAGCGTTGCGTTTTGCCGTACAGCGCTTACGACTCGCTAATAACCGGACAACCCAGTTCGTGATCGAGATCAAAACACATCCACCCTCCCCGGAAACGTCTCCTCATAAGCGACCGCCGCGTCCCCCTCAACCGGCGTTCCCCCACGCTGCTCTCTAAACATCACAGGCGGCATCCCAAACTCCTTCCTGAACTCCCGCCCCAGGTGCGACGCATCAGAAAACCCGCAACTCGAAGCGATATCCGCGACCGTCCGATCCGAACTCGTCAACAACCACGCCGCCGTTCTCAACCGAACCTGCTTCGCAAACGCCTGCGGACTTTTCCCCGTCTCTGCCTTGAACAGCCGTTCAAGCTGCCGCGGCGACAGATCCAGCTTGCAAGCCAGTTCCTCCAGCGGCAACGTACGCCCGACATGTTGCTCCATCAACAAAATCGCGCGCTTGACTTTGGGATGCGTCGCCGGCTCCAGCCCAGGCGGATGCGGCTGCGGCGCATTCCCTTTCTGCATTTCGCCGACAAGCAGAATCCGCAGCGCCTTTTGAACGGTCGCCGTCTCGAAGTGACGCAGCAAAATCGCCGCTGCCACATCGATCGAAGCCCGTCCTCCCGAGCACGTAATCCGTCGACGGTCGATCACGAACAGCCGGTCTGCGATCAGCGCATCCGAATTGACGGAAGGAAAGCGCTCGACGAAATCCCAGTAGTGAAACCAGCTCACGCAAATCCGGTGCTCGTCGAGCACGCCCGCGCGCATCAGCGCGAACACGCCCGTGCAGATGCCGACCAGCGTCGTAGTTCCGCGCGCCGCAGCACGAATGAACTGCAAGGTCTCGTCGTTCGCCTGCGGCCCTGAATGCAACAGCCCGCCGACGACGACCACATAGTCGAACGGCTCCGCATCGGCGAATGTCTCCCAAGGCGTGATCTGGATGCCGCAACTCGCGCGCACGGGCGCGAGCGTGTCGCCGATCACGCTCCACGAGCAGCGCACGGGCTTGCTGTAATCGCCTTCGTCGGCGGATAGACGCAGCATGTCGACGAAGCCGGAAAACGCCGTCAGCGTGAAGTTCGGCAGCAGGATGATGCCGAAGCGGATGCGCTCTTTGGGCAGCGCATCGATGGAAGTCAACGGTAGCGAATCAACGATGGTCATGGCGCGATGGCGCAGTGGTCCGGCAAGTTCAATCGGCTGATAACAAAAAAGCGAAACCCAAACGCGCCCGCACGCGGGATAACCCTAGCGTCGCCGATTCGCGCTTGCGGCTCTTGTCCTTTTCCGACACCGACTTGCGCAGATGCGAAGCGCGTTCATCCCCGCGTGGCTTGGGCTCCGGCGGATCGACCCGGCGACCGGACTTGCGTTTTTCCGTCACTGAGTTGCGGAGAAACGAAGTCCAGGCGCCATCTGGCGTCGCCATCCCACGTCGATGCCGTTTTTGTTCTATCGGCGGATTTTACGCTTTGGTGTACTGGCGTCACTGCGGAGTTCACGCGTTTCCGCCCACCTACCTGAGCAAGGTTTCCATGAACGTCAGCGTTTTCGACCTGTTCAAGATCGGCATCGGCCCATCGAGTTCGCACACAGTCGGCCCGATGATCGCCGCCTGCCGCTTCGCTTCCCATATCGAGGACGCGAACCTGCTCGCGTTCGTGCGCCGCGTGAAAGTCGAGCTGTACGGCTCGCTCGGCGCGACGGGCAAGGGCCACGGCACCGACAAGGCCGTGCTGCTCGGCCTCGAAGGTCATCTGCCCGACACCATCAATCCCGACCTGATCGAACCGCGCCTGGTCGATATCCGCAAGGGCAAGCGCCTGTCGCTGCTCGGCAAGCACGAGATCGGCTTCGACGAAAAGGAGCACATCGCGTTCTTCCGCCGTTTGATGAGCGGCACGGGCAGCGTCGTGCATCCGAACGGCATGCGCTTCCAGGCCTTCGACGAGAACGGCCAGCTGCTCGTCGAGAAAGAGTATTACTCGGTCGGCGGCGGCTTCGTCGTGAACCGCGAAGGCGATCGCGTGAACGGCGTGCGCGCGGGCGGCGAAGTGCCGTATCCGTTCCGCACCGGCGACGACCTGATGCGCGTGTGCCGCGAAAGCGGCCTGTCCGTCGCGCAGGTGACGTTCGCCAACGAATGTGCGTCGCGCGCCCCGGAAGACGTCCGCGAAGGGCTGCTGACGATCTGGCGCACGATGGCCGCCTGCGTCGAACGCGGCTGCAAGATGCACGGCGAACTGCCCGGCCCGATGCGCGTGAAGCGCCGCGCAGCCGATCTCACCGTGCAACTGCGCACGCATTCGGAAGAGTCGCTGCGCGATCCGCTGTCGATGCTCGACTGGGTCAACCTGTATGCGATGGCCGTCAACGAAGAGAACGCTGCCGGCGGCCGCGTCGTCACCGCGCCGACCAACGGCGCAGCGGGCGTGATTCCCGCCGTGCTGCACTACTACGTGAAGTTCGTGCCGGGCTCGAACGAAAACGGCATCGTCGATTTCCTTCTGACGGCGGCCGCCATCGGCATCATCTACAAGGAAACGGCGTCGATCTCGGGCGCGGAAGTGGGCTGCCAGGGCGAAGTGGGCGTTGCGTGCTCGATGGCGGCAGCGGCGCTCGCGGCCGTGATGGGCGGCACGCCGTCGCAAGTCGAGAACGCCGCCGAAATCGGCATGGAACACAACCTCGGCATGACGTGCGATCCCGTCGGCGGCCTCGTGCAGATTCCGTGCATCGAGCGCAACGCGATGGGCGCGATCAAGGCGCTGAACGCATCGCGCATGGCGCTCAAGGGCGACGGCCAGCACTACGTGACGCTCGACAACGTCATCAAGACGATGCGCGAAACGGGCGCCGATATGAAAACGAAATACAAGGAGACGTCGCGCGGTGGTCTCGCCGTGAACGTCATCGAATGTTAATGGTAACGCGCAACGAGGGGTCTGCAAGATGAGCCGCTATTCGATATTCAGTCTGTTCCGCAACGGGTTGTCGTATCACGAGAACTGGGAGCGACAGTGGAGAAGCCCGGAACCGAAGAAGGAATACGACGTCGTGATCGTCGGCGGCGGCGGGCATGGTCTTGCGACGGCGTATTACCTTGCCAAGGAACACGGCGTGAAGAACGTCGCGATTCTGGAGAAGGGCTGGATCGGCGGCGGCAACACGGCGCGCAACACGACAATCGTGCGTTCGAACTATCTGTGGGACGAATCGGCGGCGCTGTACGAGAAGGCGATGAAGCTGTGGGAAGGTCTGTCGCAAGACCTCAACTACAACGTGATGTTCTCGCAGCGCGGCGTGCTGAACCTCGCGCACACGCTGCAGGACGTGCGCGACACCGAGCGCCGCGTGAATGCGAACCGGCTGAACGGCGTCGATGCCGAATTCCTGACGCCCGAGCAGATCAAGGAAATCGAACCGACGATTAACCTGAATAGCCGTTATCCCGTGCTCGGCGCATCGATTCAACGTCGTGCCGGCGTCGCGCGTCACGATGCCGTTGCGTGGGGCTTCGCACGCGGTGCGGATCAGGCGGGTGTCGACATCATCCAGAACTGCCAGGTGACGGGCATTCGCCGCGACGGCGGCCGCGTGACGGGCGTCGATACGGTGAAGGGTTTCATCAAGGCGAAGAAAGTCGCCGTCGTCGCAGCAGGCAACACGACGACGCTCGCCGACATGGCTGGCATCCGTCTGCCGCTCGAAAGCCATCCGCTGCAAGCGCTGGTATCCGAGCCGATCAAGCCCGTGGTCAACTCGGTGATCATGTCGAACGCGGTTCACGCGTACATCAGCCAGTCCGACAAGGGCGATCTGGTGATCGGCGCGGGTGTCGATCAGTACACGGGTTTTGGCCAGCGCGGCAGCTTCCACATTATCGAAGGCACGCTGCAGGCGATCGTCGAAATGTTCCCGGTGTTCTCGCGCGTGCGGATGAACCGCCAGTGGGGTGGCATCGTCGACGTGTCGCCGGATGCGTGCCCGATCATCAGCAAGACCGACGTGAAGGGTCTGTACTTCAACTGCGGCTGGGGCACGGGCGGCTTCAAGGCGACGCCGGGCTCGGGCTGGGTGTTCGCGCACACCATTGCCAACGACGAACCGCATCCGCTGAACGCGGCGTTCTCGCTGGACCGCTTCTATACCGGCCATCTGATCGACGAACACGGCGCTGCTGCCGTGGCCCACTGACCGCACTTTCCTGGAAACCATCATGCTGACAATCGAATGCCCGTGGTGCGGTCCGCGCGCCGAGTCCGAATTTAGCTGCGGCGGCGAAGCCGATATTGCACGTCCGCTCGACACCGACAAGCTCACCGACCGCGAATGGGGCGAGTACCTGTTCATGCGCAAGAACCCGCGCGGCGTGCATCGCGAGCAATGGATGCACACGCAGGGCTGCCGACGCTGGTTCATGGCGACGCGTGACACCGTCACCTATCAGATTCAAGGTTACGAAACGTTCAAGATGGGCAACACGTCCGCCGACGCACAAGAGGGCAAAAAGCAATGAGCCAGAAGAACCGCCTCGGCGCCGGTGGGCGCATCAACCGCGCGATTCCGCTGACCTTCACGTTCAACGGTCGCACGTATCAGGGCTTTCAGGGCGATACGCTTGCGTCGGCGCTGCTCGCGAACGGCGTGCATTTCGTCGCACGCAGCTTCAAGTATCACCGCCCGCGTGGCATCGTCACGGCTGACGTCGCGGAACCGAATGCCGTCGTGCAACTGGAGCGCGGCGCATACACGGTGCCGAATGCGCGCGCGACGGAAATCGAGCTGTATCAGGGGCTCGTTGCGACCAGCGTGAATGCCGAGCCGAATCTCGAGCACGACCGCATGGCGATCAACCAGAAGTTCTCGCGCTTCATGCCCGCGGGCTTTTACTACAAGACGTTCATGTGGCCGGCAAAGTTCTGGCCGAAGTACGAAGAGAAAATTCGTGAAGCGGCGGGTCTCGGCAAGTCGCCCGAAGTGCTCGATGCCGATCGCTACGACAAGTGCTACGCGCATTGCGACGTGCTGGTGGTCGGCGGCGGCCCGACGGGTCTTGCGGCGGCACACGCGGCGGCCGTGAGCGGCGCGCGCGTGATTCTCGTCGACGATCAGCGCGAACTCGGCGGCAGCCTGCTCTCGGGCAAGACGGAGATCGACGGACGCGCGGCGTTGAGCTGGGTCGAGAAGATCGAAGCGGAACTGTCGCGCATGCCGGATGTGACGATCCTGTCGCGCAGCACGGCGTTCGGCTATCAGGACCACAACCTCGTCACGGTGACGCAGCGTCTGACGGACCATCTGCCCGTGTCGATGCGCAAGGGCACGCGCGAACTGCTGTGGAAGATCCGCGCCAAACGTGTGATTCTCGCGACAGGCGCGCACGAGCGTCCCATCGTGTTCGGTAACAACGATCTGCCAGGCGTGATGATGGCGTCGGCGGTCTCGACGTATATCCATCGTTTTGGCGTGTTGCCGGGCCGCAATGCTGTCGTGTTCACGAACAACGACGCGGGCTACCAGTGCGCGCTCGACATGAAGGCGTGCGGCGCAAGCGTGACGGTCGTCGATCCGCGTGCCCAGGGCAGCGGCGCATTGCAGGCGGCGGCGCGGCGTCATGGCGTGAAGATCCTCAACAACGCGGCCGTGATGACGGCGCACGGCAAGCTGCGCGTCACGTCGGTTGAAGTGGTCGCGTATGCGAACGGCAAGACGGGTGCGAAGCAGGCGGACCTGCCGTGCGATCTCGTCGCGATGTCGGGTGGCTACAGCCCTGTGCTGCATCTGTTCGCGCAATCGGGCGGCAAGGCGCACTGGAACGACACGAAGGTGTGTTTCGTGCCGGGCAAGGGCATGCAGCCGGAAACGAGCATCGGCGCGGCAGCGGGCGAATTCAGCCTGGCGCGCGGTCTGCGTCTTGCCGTCGATGCGGGCGTCGAGGCGGTGAAGTCGATCGGTTACGCGGTGACGCGTCCGCAAGTGCCGCAGGCCGCGGAAGTCGCCGAGTCGCCGTTGCAGCCGCTGTGGCTGGTCGGCAGCCGTGCGGAAGCGGCGCGCGGCCCGAAGCAGTTCGTCGATTTCCAGAACGATGTGTCGGCGGCGGACATTTTGCTGGCGGCGCGCGAAGGCTTCGAATCCGTCGAGCACGTGAAGCGTTATACGGCGATGGGCTTCGGCACCGATCAGGGCAAGCTCGGCAACATCAACGGCATGGCGATTCTTGCCGATGCGCTCGGCAAGACGATTCCCGAAACGGGCACGACCACGTTCCGTCCGAACTACACGCCCGTGACTTTCGGCACGTTCGCGGGCCGCGAACTCGGCGACCTGCTCGACCCGATCCGCAAGACGGCAGTGCATGAATGGCACGTCGAGAACGGCGCAATGTTCGAGGACGTCGGCAACTGGAAGCGGCCCTGGTACTTTCCGAAGAGTGGTGAAGATCTGCATGCGGCCGTGAAGCGCGAATGCCTCGCGGTGCGCAACAGCGTTGGCATTCTCGATGCGTCGACGCTCGGCAAGATCGACATTCAGGGGCCCGACGCGGCGAAGTTGCTGAACTGGATGTACACGAATCCGTGGAGCAAGCTCGAAGTCGGCAAGTGCCGCTACGGCCTGATGCTCGATGAAAACGGCATGGTGTTCGACGACGGCGTGACCGTGCGCCTCGCCGACCAGCACTTCATGATGACCACCACGACGGGCGGCGCGGCGCGCGTGCTGACGTGGATGGAACGCTGGCTGCAGACGGAATGGCCGGACATGAAGGTGCGCCTCGCGTCCGTCACCGATCACTGGGCGACGTTTGCCGTCGTAGGTCCGAAGAGCCGCAAGGTCGTGCAGAAGATTTGCAGCGATATCGACTTCGCCAACGAGGCGTTCCCGTTCATGTCGTATCGCAACGGTACGGTCGCAGGCGTGAAGGCGCGCGTGATGCGGATCAGCTTCTCGGGCGAGCTTGCCTACGAAGTGAACGTGCCGGCGAACATGGGCCGCGCGGTGTGGGAAGCGCTGATGGCAGCGGGCGCGGAGTTCGATATCACGCCGTACGGCACGGAAACGATGCACGTGCTGCGCGCGGAGAAGGGCTACATCATCGTCGGCCAGGATACGGATGGCTCGGTTACGCCGCACGATCTCGGCATGGGCGGACTGGTCGCGAAGACGAAAGACTTCCTCGGACGCCGTTCACTGGCGCGCTCGGATACCGCGAAGGATGGGCGCAAGCAGTTCGTCGGCCTGCTCACCGACGACCCGCAGCTGGTGCTTCCCGAGGGCAGCCAGATCGTCGCCGGTCCGTTCCAGGGCGACACGGCGCCGATGCTTGGACACGTGACGTCGAGCTACTACAGCCCGATTCTGAATCGTTCGATCGCGCTCGCCGTGGTCAAGGGCGGCCTGAACAAGATGGGGCAAAACGTGACGATTCCGCTGGCGAGCGGCAAGCAGATCGCCGCGAAGATCGCCAGCCCCGTTTTCTACGACACCGAAGGAGTGCGTCAACATGTGGAATGAAGCTAGGAACAATGCACCGGGCGCAACATCGGCTGTCGCGAACCGGGTGGCGGGACAACCGTGGCAGGAGTCGCCGCTTGCTGGTGTCGGTGAACTGGTGAAGAAGCATGTGGCCGCGCCGTCGAAGAAGTTTCATCTGCGCGAAAAGGCGTTTTGCGATCTCGTGAATCTGCGGGGCGATGTGGGTGATGCCGGGTTTCTCAGCGCAGTCGAAAGCGTGACGGGTTGCCGTCCGCCCGCGAAGCCCAATACCGTTGCGCGCGGCAATGGCTATGACGTGCTGTGGCTCGGGCCCGATGAATGGCTCGTGCGATCGCAGCAACCTCAGGCGCCTGTTGCCGAGGACAAGCTGGTCGAAGCGCTGCAAGGGCAGTTTGCTTCGGCGGTGGATATCGGCAGCGGCTGGACGCTGCTCGAAGTGAGCGGCGAGAAGGTGCATGACGTGATTGCGCGCGGCTGTCCGCTGGATCTGCATCCCCGCATTCTTGCACCGGGGCAGTGTGCGCAGAGTCATTACTTCAAGGCGTCGATCGTGCTCGTGCCTGTTGCGGATGATGCGTATGAGATCGTCGTGCGCCGTAGTTTCGCCGATTACTTCGTTCGTATCATGCTCGATGCGGCTGAGCCGCTGCTGTCGTGAAGCCGTTCGAGGAGCCGTTGGCGGCTTATATGCGTGCTGCTTCTGATGCGCGTGGCACGGCTAGAGGCAAGGGCTGGCGTGTGTTTATCGATGAGCTTGTCGTGGCGACGCGAATTGGTATTCATGCGCATGAGCATCTTGCGGCGCAGCCTGTCGTGATTGATGCGAGTCTTTCTTATCGCTGCGAGCCTTCGGAGGAGGGTTCGCACGCGATGATCGACTATGAGCGGTATTGCAATCGCGTGAGTGAGTTTCTTTCTACGAAGCCGCATACGCGGATGCTGGAGACGCTTGCTGTTGAGATTGCTCTGCTTTCGTTCGCGGAGTGGCCTGCGCTTGAAGCTATTACGCTGGCTTTGCATAAGCCCAAAATTCGTGAGGGCACGAAGCGGATTGGGGTTGAACTGGACTGGACGCGGGGCGATTTTGAAGCGCATTCGGCTTCGGCTTCGGTTTTGGGCTGAACGGTTGATATGTCGCGTGCGCAAACGTCCGAACTGGTCAAGCGCGCGTATGCGGCGGGAGACGCCGATGCCGCCGTCGCGCTGCTCGATCAGAGTATTGCGCTTGGGCATCGGCGGATTGCTTTGATTCGGTATTTGCAGGCGCAGTATCTCGAGGCGGTGCTTGATGCCAGGCATCATGAGTATGTGAGGGGTGTTGCTGCGCGGATGAGTCCGGATACTTTGGCTAGAGTTGTGGGGGAGGCGCGGGTGAGAAGAGGGCGCCAAAGCGTAGATGAACACGACGAGTGCCCGGGTTGACCTGAACCCGGGCGTCGCGCTCCACACGTTCACACGCATTCGAAACCGACGATACTGAGGTGCCGTGAAGTCAAAGTCGATGCGAATGTCTTTGTCGGCGGCGAATGAATAGCATGACAATCCACGTCGTGAGAGCGGCGAATACCCAGCACGCCGCGATCAGGCACAAGAGGCCAAGGGTTTGAATGTCCTCGGGATTGTCGAGTTTGTCAAAGCCGCTGATAGCTATCGAGCGACGGATGAAGTGGTACAGGAACACCGGCATCTCGAACGGAAACGATGTGGCGATGCACGCCAGCAACCAGCCGCCGGCACAGGTACAGGCGAAAAAAATTGTGATAGACAGCAGTCGTCTCACCAGACCTCCAGTGTGCCGTACGCGCGGAATGCCGCGCCCGGCACAGGAAGCTCGGGCGGCCGCGCGCGAATATATCGCGCGAGCGATTCAAAGTCGGGCGGATACAGGACGGTTACGCAACCGTGACTCAGACCGAGCGGACCTCTGGGGTGCAGCCGGAACGAACCTCGCTTGATTCCATTGATGTTCGTCGTGTCGCCGCCGCTCGGATTCCAGAGCATGAACCATTTGGAGCGGTCTGTCGTGCCAATTCCGTGTTCGCCGGCCCAATCGTATAACCATCCCATCATCCCACCAGACTGGCGGTCGACGATGTAGTAGGTCCCGCGCGGCAAAGGGCCGACATCAGGCATTGCAGTTGCATCCGGATTGTCCCGCCCACGCCCCGCACCGGAAAATGCTTTGACCGTGCCGTATCCGGAACAGTAGAGATCCGATGTGTCCTGGTTATTGAGTGAGAACGTACAGTGTACGGGCATTGCGTCGTCTCCCTCAAAGCAGGTTCCATGCATCTTTGAACTTCAGATTTCCGTCGAGATAGCACCACGTGATTTCCTCGTAACGGAATTCGACCGCTTCAAAGTGATTGTGGTGGGCTGAAGTCTGCTCCTTGATATTGAGTAATTTCGGTGTGACCGAGACGACCTTCACCTGTTGCAGCAAGATGTTGAAGTACTCTTCTTCGCGCCCTGCATCGTTGATGCGATACCACTTGAGTTCGGCCGATTGCAAGGTCGCACCACGTGCGATTGCCATGTAGAGCAGCGGTGAAGAACGATCAAGCTCCTTTTCTATGGTTAGCGGGCGGTGCGTCCGCCCGCCAATCAGCTTGCCGGTCGAGTGATCGGTACCCGCGTGCAGGCCATGCGTGAGGCTCAGTACTTCGATGCTTCCTTCACGTCCAGCTACCTGACTCGATCCGCGGATTTCCGCCCCGCGTTCATCTTTCAGCCATAGATGCAATGGGATTGCCATAGAGCCGATCTCCTTCTTCTTTTTGATTGGAGATCAGGCTTTTAGCATCGAGTGGAGAGCGGATTGAAAAAAAGTGTTGTGAAGTACAGGGCGCATTCACGCTGCATGCAACCCACCCCGAATTAACATCCTCACCCGCGACAAATCCGCCTCAACATGCCCTTGATGTTCAAACAGTTCAGCGAGCCAATCAACAAACGCCCTGACTCGCGGCGAAACCCGCCGCCCTTTCACATAAGCAACCGAAACGGTCATCGGCACAGGCTTCCACTGCGGCAAAACCTCGCGCAGCAAGCCCTTGTCCAATAGAGCCTGCGCAGCAATCCTCGCTGGCTGAATCAGTCCAAGCCCTTGCAGCCCGCAGGTCAGATAAGCATGTTCATTGCTGACCTTGATAAACCCATCCACCTTCACGGTAAGCGGACTCCCACCAACATCAAAATCGAAGTCCACAGCACGCCCAGTAATCATCGACATACAGTTCACGGCGACATGCCCGGAAAGATCATCAAGACTCTCAGGCATCCCATATCGCTCAAGATAAGCCGGACTAGCACACGTCACATGCTCCAATGTCCCGAGCCGCTTGGCAGCCAGCCCTGAATCCGGCAACTCACCAAGTTGAATACTGCAATCCACAGCCTCACCGACAAGATCCACATTGCGATGACTCACACCAATCGCGAGATCAATCCCCGGATAACGCTCATGAAAATCATCGAGCGCGGGCAGCACGATAGAAGTCGCCACAGCCCCAGGCATCTCCACCCGCAAACGCCCGCTCGGATTATCGAGCGTTTGACGCAGCGTCGCTTCCATCTCATCGATATCAGCAAGGATCTGCGCGCAGCGCTCGTAATAAGCAGCGCCTTCCGGCGTGAGATTAAGACGCCGCGTCGTACGCACAAGCAACGTCGTGCCAAGCAGGGCTTCCAGATTCTGAACAATCGTTGTTGCCGTCGCCCGCGGAATCTCGAGAGACTCGGCGGCGCGTGTAAAGCTATTGGTATCGACGATACGCATGAACGTGCGCATCGCCTGGATACGATCGATCACGGAACTCTCCAAAAACGGGACATTCCAGAAAATGACAACGAGCGGAAAACACCACGGCACACCCCGTCCCGATAGGGAGGCGCGCCGATACGGCACATGCAATGACTGATGCGAGGCGGGAAGCAGGGACAGGCCGCCGTCCTGCGCGGCCTGGATGGAAGGGGTAAAGCGGTTGGGTCCTGCTGCCCGTTACTTCCGGAGCGAGTCGAGATCGATGACGAAGCGGTACTTCACATCGCTCTTCAACATGCGCTCATATGCTTCATTGATCTGCTGCATCTGAATCATCTCGATGTCAGACGTGATGCCGTGCTTGCCGCAGAAGTCCAGCATTTCCTGCGTCTCGGCAATGCCGCCGATCAACGATCCCGCCAGACGACGGCGCTTCATGATCAGGTTAAATACCTGCGGTGACGGATGATCGTGCTCCGGCGCACCTACCAGCGTCAGCGTGCCATCGCGCTTCAACAGGTTGATGAACGGATTCAGATCGTGCTGCGCCGCGACCGTGTTGACGATCAGGTCGAAGCTGTTCACATGCGCTTCCATCTCCGCCGGGTTCTTCGAGATCACCACTTCATCCGCGCCGAGGCGCTTCGCGTCTTCGATCTTCGATGCCGACGTCGTGAACAGCACGACATGCGCGCCCATCGCGTGTGCGATCTTCACGCCCATGTGGCCGAGGCCGCCCAATCCGACGATGCCGACCTTCTTGCCCGGCCCCGCGCCCCACGTGCGCAGCGGCGAATACAGCGTGATGCCGGCGCACAGCAGCGGCGCGACGCCAGCGGGGTCGAGGTTCTCCGGCACGCGCAGCACGAATTCCTCATCGACGACGAGTTGCGTCGAATAGCCACCGTACGTCACGGCGCCCGTCTGCCTGTCGTTGCCGTTGTACGTGCCGACGAAGCCGTTCTCGCAATACTGCTCGAGGCCTTCCTGGCAACTCGGGCACGTGCGGCACGAATCGACCAGACAACCAACGCCGACCAGCTGACCAACCTTGTACTTCGTTACTTGCGACCCAACGTTTGTCACACGGCCGACGATCTCATGGCCCGGGACGACGGGGAAAATCGTGTTCTTCCATTCGTTGCGAGCCTGGTGCAGGTCCGAATGACAGACCCCGCAAAACAGGACTTCCATCTGTACATCGTGTTCGCGCAGGTCGCGACGCTGAAATTCGAACGGCGCGAGCTTCGATTGCGCGTCGGTTGCGGCATAGGCGTAGGTCGTGGACATGAGGGCTCCAGCTTGTAGATGCAATTGCGCGAGGCGCCGCGCAGCATGCTTGCGCGGCGGTTGAATCTGTCGTGCGCCGAGGCACGCGGAATGTCCGCCGTGAGGTCCGTCCGATAGGCGTAAGCGCTGCATGCAAGCGGCAACGCAAGGTTGGCAGGCCTCGTGCGAGGCGCCGGACGGTGTGTCGCGGACAGGCAGCGGGCTTTGCGACAGGGTTCCCATGTTAGGGACCGGGCGCCTCCCAGGGAATACCTGAACGTCTTGAAGGCTTGCCTATTTCTCCTGGAGCCGTCCGTCGTAGGCCATTTAATGCTAGATTTCAAGCCATATTCTCTGGCGGCACATGTTTTCGCCGAATGGATTTCATCATGTCCGACACAAAACTTTCAAATAGCGCGCCGGGTGCCGAGCGCTCGCCGCAGCAGCGCATGGTCGAATTGCTGCGCACGCTCGCGCCCGCCGAAGGCATGACGGACGCGCCGCTCGAAGGCGTCAAGTTCCTGCGCGCGAATCACCCCATGCCGCGCCGCCCGGTGATGTATGAGCCGAGCATCGTGATCGTCTGTCAGGGCCGCAAGCGCGGTTACCTCGGCGATCACGCGTACATTTATGACGCGCAGCAGTATCTCGTGCTGTCCGTGCCGCTGCCGTTCGAATGCGAGACGGAGGCGAGCGTAGACGAGCCGTTCCTCGGCATTTCGGTTCGCGTCGATCTGACGATGGTCGCCGAGTTGCTGATGCTGCTCAACGAAACCCACGGCGCCGTCGACAGCGAGCCGCGCGGTATCTACTCGACGCCGCTCGACCAGCCGCTAAGCGACGCCGTGCTGCGTCTGCTCGAAGCGCTGGTCTCGCCTGTCGACGCGCGCATTCTCGCGCCGTCGATCGTGCGCGAGATCTGCTATCGCGTGCTGACGGGCGTGCAGGGCAACGCGATACGCGCGGCGCTCACGCATCAGCATCACTTCGGCCGTATCGCGAAGGCATTGCGCCGCATCCACACCGAGTACGACGGCGATCTCGACGTCGAGACGCTCGCGCGCGAATCGGGCATGAGCCTCGCGGTCTTTCACGCGCAGTTCAAGAACGTCACGTCGACTTCACCGATGCAGTATGTGAAGACGACACGTCTGCATCACGCGCGTCTGTTGATGGTGCAGGACGGGCTGAACGCGGGCGCGGCGGCAGCGCGCGTCGGTTATGAAAGCGCGTCGCAGTTCAGCCGCGAATTCAAGCGTCTGTTCGGTCTGAGTCCCGTCGATGAAGTGAAGCGCATGCGCGGCACGCTGGACCCCGTCGTGCCGCCTCAGCCGCAACGCGCCGTCCCGAAGTACGTGACGACGAACTGACGCGGCGCACGAAGTGATGCTGTCACGCCGCGTCGTGGCAGCACACGCAAAGCTTGTTGTCGTCGGAGTCGCGAAAGTACGCGCCATAGTAATTCGCGTGATATTCGGGGCGCAGCCCTGGCGGCCCTTCGCACGCGGCGCCATGCGCAAGGGCCGTCGCATGCACGCGATCGACTGTGACACGGTCCGCCGCCAGCAACGCGACCATATGCCCATTGCCCGCAACGGCCGGCGCGGCGTCGAACGGCTTGCCGACGAGAAACAGCGGCCGCGCGACGCCCGGCTTCATCCATCCCGCCCAGGGTCTGTCGTCCTCGCGAAACTTCAGTACGAGTCCCAATTCGGCGAGCACCGCCGAATAGAAAGCAAACGCCCGCTCGAAATCGTTGACGCCGATGAATACGTGAGAAAGCATCGAATACGGCTCCTTTCAGGCGGCAATCGGGCAAGGCAGGTAACGCCGATACCAGCATGACTGCTGATCTGGCTACGCTTTTGCGTGGTGGCTACGATGGCTGCGCTGTCTATTCAAAGATCACTCACGGAGCCCACCATCATGAAGCGTTTTCACATCGCGCTCGCCGTTGCCAATCTCGACGAATCGATCACTGACTATAGCGAGCGTCTCGGACAACCGCCCTCGGCTGTCGTGCCGGGTCAGTACGCGATGTGGCGCACCGATCTGCTCAACTTCTCGATCAACGAAAAACCCGAAAAAGCGGGGCAGTTGCGCCATGTCGGCTTCGAGGACGACGCGGTCGAAGGCTATTCGAGCAGTCGCGACGTCAACGGGCTCGAATGGGAGTTGTTCTCCGCGGCCGAACAGGACAGACGCATCGTCAGTACGTACGGCGTGCCCGTGAAAAGCTGACTACGTCGAGAAACACACAAGCTTACTTCTGCGCGCCGCTCGCTTCCTGCGTTACGTAATGCGCGCGCTTTTCCTCATACATCAGCAGGTCGGCGCGCTGCACGCCAGCCTCGATCCGTTCGCCGCGCTGCACGGTCGCCATCCCCATCGAGAAGCTGATCGGCGAGCCCGGATAGAACTGGTTGTTCAGATCGACCAGCTGGCGGATCGTCTCGATCATCGTCGCGCCGCCGCGCTCGTCGGTGCCGGGCAGCAGGACCGCGAACTCGTCGCCGCCGATGCGCGCCGCATTGAACGGCGTCTCCATCGCTTTTGCGAGCACTTCTCCGGCGCGGCGCAGCAGCGCGTCGCCCGCCGCGTGGCCGAGCTGATCGTTCACGCGCTTGAGGCCATTGAGGTCGGCCATGATGACCGTCACCGGGAATGGCCCCTTGCGTTCGAGCCGGTTCAGTTCGTCCACATAGAACGAGCGGTTGCGCAGCTTGGTCAGCACGTCGTGCTTGCCGAGGAACTCCAGATATGCCTCGGCCTTCTTGCGCGCGGTGATGTCGGTGAGCGCGACGAGCACGAGGTCCCACGTGCGCTCGTGTCCCGGTAACACGGAGAACTGCAGATGCACGTGTACCTCATTCGCTTCGAGCGAATAGTTGAGCACTTCGCGCTGCTGGAACAGCTTGCCGTCCCACAGGTCGATCAGCTGCTCGCGGAAATGCGGGCGCATGTCGTCGCGGAACACTTCGGGAAGGCGCGACAGCAGCGTCTTCTTGTCGGGCGCAGCGAACATCTCCAGCGTGTGCTGGTTGACGTCGAGCACATGAATCTCGGCCATGCAGCGCTCGACGAACTCCGGATGTACGTCGGTGAAGGTGCGGAAATCGGTGATGCCTGCCGCGCGTGCGTCGTCGAGCAGATGCTTGACGGCGCTGAAATCCTCGACCCACAGCGACACGGGCGAATACTCGAACAGCCCGCGCACGTATTGTTCGGCCGCCGTCACGCGATGGCGCGCCCCTTCCAGTTCCGTAATGTCTTCGGTCGATACCAGCACCCGGTCCCAGCGTTCCTCGTGACCCGGCAGCACTTTGCCCTTGAGCAGCACGTCCAGGCGCCGGCCGCCCAGCGTGTAGTTGACTGTCTGGCTCGTGAAGTGAGGCTGGCCGGACCACAGCTGGCACAGCTCTTCCAGGTGCGTCTTCAGCATGTCGTCGCGAAAGACCGCCGACAGGTTGTCCGTCAGCGCGCTGAAATCCGCCGCTTCGAACAGCGACAGCGTCTGCTGGTTGACCTTGATGACGCGGATGCGGCTCGCGCACTCGGCCACGCGCTTGATGTCCTCGCCGATGTGCGCGCGCAGATCCGTCACGCCTTTCGCGCGCCAGTCTTCGAACAGCGCCTTCACGCCGCTGAAGTCTTCGAGCCAGAGCGCGACGGGCGCGAGATCGAACATTTCCGAGTCGTCGTCGGCTGTGGAGCGCGGGCCAGGGTGGTTGGGCATGACAGGTCCAGAATCGAATTTCTCGCTATTCTACGGTGCCAATTGGGCCCGGAGAAAATGTCGGGTGTCCGATATCGGCTCGGCCGGATGCGGCCGCAACCGTTATAACGGCAAATTCCAGCCATTCTGCAGGCGTCGCGCGGAACTTGAATCGAGGCGACGCGTGCTTATCCCGAGAGCGCTGAAACAGTTGTTTGAAACGCATCGCGGCAAAGCGCGACGAGCCGCGTCGCGGTCTGCTTCGCCCGTGCTGGATTGACGGACAGCGCGTTGTCGATTCCTTCAGCAATCCCGCTCACGTTCACGGCGATGGGCTGGTCCGCTTCTTCCCACGTTTGCGCGAAAGCCGTCTGCTTGCAGGGCCGCGCGAAGTCTCGGTCGTGCAGCAGATTGATGCGCGGCAACGCGTGCGCCATTGCGACGATCCGGCCATGCAGGCTGCTGCCGATATAGCCGCGGCTGTGCGCGAGCAGCGCGCAAATGTCCCAGATATTCAGCGAATCGAAGAGATGCACGGACGGCGCGCGCATGCGCGCAGCCGTACGCGCGAAGCACGACAGATCGTCGTGCCACGGCGCCGCGCCTGCGCGGAAGAACACGATAGCGAGGTCATGCGCGTGCGCGGCTTGGTCCAGTTGTGCGGCGATCTGTTCGAGCGTCGCGTCGTCGCCGAAGTCGGCGCTGAATTGCACGGCCAGATATCCGCGCGGCGCAGCTTCGCGTATCCGCGCAACGGCCTGCCTCGATGCATGCGCGCGGATCGTGTCGCCGAACAGTTCGGCGACCATCACCGCGCAATCGGGCGCGAGCCGCGCTTCGATGCCCGACTTCGCGAGCAACGCTTGAGTGTGGAGGTCGCGCACGCTGATAACGTCGGCGCGCGCGAGCTTGGTGAGCACTTCGTCGCGCATCCTGTCGTCGTGCTCATCGAGCGTCACGCCGCCGATCGCATTGAACAGAACCCGTGTGGCGCGCGGCCATGCATCGTTCGACACGACATACGGCGCAAGCTCGCGCGTGCCGAGCACACGTTGTGCCCATTCTGATCGATCGTGCTGCTGCGACGCGATGATCCGTTGCGCGTCCTGGTTCGATTGCAGCATCAGGGCGGCATCCCACGCATCGCAGGCGAGAATCTCTCCGCCGACGTGAAGCAGATCGACCGCACGTTCGTGCAACTGTCGAAGTGCCTGAACGCGATGCCCGCCTTGCGCGCGCAGATCGCGCGCCACGAGTCCCGCGAAACGCACTTCGCGACCCGCGAGCATGCGCGCAACGACATGAGGAAACAGCATGTCGCCGAAGTTGTGCCGGTCGAACGCGCCGAACAGTACGACGGGTAATGGATGCGCACTCATCGATCTTTTCCGCCATTACTTGGCACGCGCCACGTATGGCACGATCGCGAGTTGACTTTCGCATTTCGATGCCCTACGAATCGAATTAACCGGTCGTCGGTTATATCGGTGCCAAGCTTCATACAAGTCACTGAATTCTGTTCGGAGGGTACACGCAATTCCCAATTGGCCGCGCGAACATGCATCGCGGCACTGCACGCGAGCGGCACGCGCAATACGAGGAAGACGTGTTTTCCGGTGAAGGCATTCGACGCGCTTCGCCGTGAAGCGGGCGACGATCAGTCTGCAATGCGCCGGCGTGCCGGTGCGTCTCATCATGCCTTGAAGCAGAGAACTGTCATGTTCGCCTACATCATCGTCGTCGCCGTGTCGGCCTTCATTCCCTATGTTGCGACGCCTGCCGCGGAAGCGGGCGTCAAGGCCATCGTCTCGCATCACAACGATATGGAAACCAGCGACGCGGCCGTCACGCCGACGCTCGTCGCGCAGGATGCACCCGTCACGTCCGTGGCCAATACGCAGCCTCGCGAAGCGCATTGAAGCAGCGTATTGCGCGGTTTCATCACCTGACTGCACGGAGCGGGCCGCGGGCCCGCCGTGCATGCATTGCGACGGCGCGTCCTGATCGACCGCGCCGCGCCAGCGCTCGTCCGTAATGATGCCCTTCGTCTGAAGGATGTTTTATCGGCCTGTAACATGGGTGTCGATAATGATCGATCCAGCCGCCGCGCGGCGGCTTCATGCGTCACCACCGAAGGAGTGCAACCGAATGAGCACGATCACCACGAAGGACGGCACGCAGATTTACTACAAGGACTGGGGCTCGGGCCGTCCCGTCGTCTTTTCGCACGGCTGGCCGCTCAACGCGGACGCGTGGGATGCGCAGATGCTGTTCCTGCTGCAAAACGGCTTTCGCGTGATTGCGCATGATCGTCGCGGACACGGCCGCTCGGATCAGCCGTCGAACGGCAACGACATGGACACCTACGCTGACGATCTCGCCGCGCTGCTCGACGCGCTCGACATCCAGGGTGCGACGCTCGTCGGCCATTCGACGGGCGGCGGCGAAGTCGCGCACTACATCGGCCGGCACGGCACGAAGCGCGTCGCGATGGCCGTGCTGATCGGCGCGGTGCCGCCGTTGATGCTGAAGACGGAAGCGAATCCCGGCGGCCTGCCGATGGACGTGTTCGACGGCATCCGCAAGGGCGTCGCCGACAACCGCTCGCAGTTCTACAAAGACCTCGCAATCCCGTTCTTCGGCTTCAACCGGCCGAACGCGAAGGTTTCGCAGGGCACCATCGACGTGTTCTGGGCGCAGGGCATGGCAGGCGGCATTCACGGTCACTACCTGTGCATCCGCGAGTTCTCCGAGGTCGACTACACGGAAGACCTGAAGAAGATCGACGTGCCGACGCTGATCCTGCACGGCGACGACGACCAGATCGTGCCCATCGACGCAGCGGGCAAGCTGTCCGCGAAGATCGTCAAGAACGCGACGCTCAAGATCTATGAAGGCGCGCCGCACGGCATGTGCGTGACGGAAGCCGACAAGGTCAACGCCGATCTGCTCGCGTTCATCAACAGCTGAAGTCCAGGCAATGCGCAGAAAGCGGCGCGCCCTTGCGGGACGCGCCGCTTTGCTGTTTCATCCGCAGTGTGCTGCATCGCCCGATGCCGCTGACGAAAGGATGACCTCACGCATGACAATCGAACTGGACAAGGACGTGCGCAGCGAAGCGATTGCTTCGTTGCAACGCTACTTCGCGGAGAACATGGACGAGCCGATCGGCAATATCCAGGCGGGCGCGCTGCTCGGCTTCTTCATCGAGGAAATCGGCCCGGTGATCTACAACCTCGCCGTGCAGGACGCGCAGGAACGCATGCACGCGCGGGTGGCGGAACTCGATATCGAGTGTCACCAAGACGCGTTCGGCTACTGGAAGAAGTACGGCAAGCGGCGCTGAGCCGCGCCCGTCCGCTTCATGCCGCGTCGCGGCTGCGATTGTCGCGCAGCACGAAATCGACGAAGGCGCGCAGCGGCGCGGGCATGTGCTCGCGGCTCGCGTAGTAGAGACGCGGCCCGGTGAACGATTGCCACCAGTCGTGCAGGATCGGCACGAGCGTGCCGTCGTCGAGCGCGGGGCGCAGGAGTTCGTCGAACGAATAGACGATGCCAAGCCCGTCGACAGCCGCACGCCGCTCGATATCGATCACGGACGCGATGAGCGGCCCATTCGGCACGATTCGCACGGCTTCGTCGCCGCGCGTGAACTCCCATACTGCCAACACGCCGCTTTCGAAGCGGTGGCCGATGCACGCGTGCCGCACCAGTTCATCGGGGTGTTTCGGCTCGCCATGCTGTTTCAGATAGGCGGGTGACGCGGCGGCGACGAAGCGCTGCATCGGCGGACCGATGGGCACGGCGATCATGTCGCGCTCGATGCGTTCGTCGTAGCGGATGCCCGCGTCGAAGCCGGCCGCGAGGATATCGATGAAGGTGTCGTTCGACGCGACGTCGACGGTGATGCCCGGATGTTCGGCCAGAAAGCGCGACAGCAGCGCGGGCAGAACTTCGCGAGCGGCGATCGACGGCACGTTCAGCCGCAGCGTGCCAGTGGGACTGTCGCGGAACACGTTGATCGCATCGAGCGCCGTCGAGATTTCGCCGAACGCGGGCGCGAGCCGCTCGAACAGGCGCTGGCCGGCTTCCGTTGGGGTGACGCTGCGCGTGGTGCGGTTCAGCAGGCGCACGTCCAGTTGCTGCTCAAGGCGCCGCACGGCTTCGCTCAGTGACGACGCCGACACGCCGCGCGTGGAGGCGGCGTTGCGGAAGCCGCGCGCGGCGGTGACGGCGACGAAGGCTTTCAGATCGCTCAGATCGGGTTCGACCATTGTTCGGAATTCCGCACGGGGCATTCGGATTGGGTGGGATTATCGCACGGTCGGTTTGCGCAGATACTGCGTCTCGAGCGTCGCGCAGCGTGTTCGACCCGCGAAGCCGCCAAGGCGCGACAGACGTTTCAACGAATCCACGGAGAGCACTCAGATGAAGCAACTGCAACTTGGCAAGACAGGCCCGGCGAGTTCGGCGCTCGGCCTGGGCTGCATGGGCATGTCGGGCATGTACGGACCGGCGGACCGCGCCGAAAGTATCGCGACGATCCACGCGGCACTGGAGGCGGGCATCACGCTGTTCGATACGGGCGACTTCTACGGCATGGGCCATAACGAGATGCTGCTCGGCGAAGCGCTCAGGAGCGCACCCGCGTCGCGTCGCGACAATGCCCTCGTCAGCGTGAAGTTCGGCGCGATGCGCGATCCGGCGAGCGGCTGGTCGGGGTACGACGCGCGCCCCATAGCCGTGAAGAATTTCCTTGCGTATTCGTTGCAGCGACTCGGCGTGGATCATATCGACATCTATCGTCCGGCTCGGCTCGACCCGAACGTGCCGATCGAAGACACCGTCGGCGCCATCGCGGAGATGGTGAAGGCGGGCTTCGTGCGGCACGTCGGCCTCTCCGAAGTGGGCGCGGCGACGATGCGTAAGGCCGCATCCGTTACGCCGATTTGTGATTTGCAGATCGAGTACTCGCTGATTTCGCGCGGCATCGAAGACGAAATCCTGCCGACGCTGCGCGAACTCGGCATCGGCGTGACGGCTTACGGCGTGCTGTCGCGCGGGTTGATCAGCGGACACTGGCAGAAAGATTCGGCGGGCAAGGGCGATTTTCGCGCGATGAGCCCGCGCTTCCAGGGCGAGAACGCCGAGCGCAACCTTGCGCTCGTCGATGCGCTGCGCAAGGTCGCGGACAGCAAGGGCGTGTCGGTGGCGCAGATCGCGATTGCGTGGGTCGCCGCGCAAGGCGATGACATCGTGCCGCTGGTCGGCGCGCGGCGGCGCGAGCGGTTGACGGAAGCGCTCGGCGCGCTTGACGTGACGCTCGACGCGCAGGAGCTTGCTGCGATCGAGAAAGCGGTGCCGAAGGGCGCGGCAGCGGGTGAACGCTATGCGGCTGCGCAGATGGCGCATCTCGACAGCGAGAAGGGTGGCGCGCATTGATGCGTTGAACGTCGACGCTATCGCTGCAAAGCAGATGCGGTAGCATCGAACGCAATCGCGACTCTATATTCCGCCCATGACCACTTATGTTGCGTTGCTGCGTGCCGTCAATGTCGGCGGCACCGGCAAGCTTCCGATGACCGAGCTTCGCAAGATGTGCGAGGCAGCGGGCTTCACCAACGTGCGCACGTACATCGCGAGCGGCAACGTCGTGTTCGACAGCACGCTGGTGAAACGCGCGGTGCAGCAGACGCTCGAACGCAGCCTCGAGGCGTATGCGGGCAAGCCGGTCGGCGTGCTGATTCGCACCGGCAAGGAGATGGCCGCCGTGCTGGACGCGAATCCGTTTCGCGACGAAGCACCGAATCGCACGGTAGCGATCTTCCTCGACGCAGCGCCACCCGCCGACACGCTCGAACACATAGCCGGACAGCAGAACGAACAGGTCGCACTCGGCAAGCACGAGATTTACGTGTACTACGGTGACGGCATGGCAAAGACGAAGCTGAAAATTCCCGCCGCGAAAACAGGCACCGCGCGCAACATCAACACGATCGCGAAACTCGCGGAGTGGGCCACGCAATCATGACGAAGGGCGCTGCGTAGAACGGGGCTTGTTGCTACACTGCGCGTTGCCCAGTACTTCGTAGCAGCACTTCTCATCCTTCGCTTGCGTCGAGTCATGAAACCTTCCCTGCTCATCCTGATTCCACTTGGCGACGACAGTCGCGCGCGCATTTCAGCATCCTTCGATATTCATTACGCCCCCACGCACGAAGCACGCGTTCAATCCATTGCGAAAGAAGGCGCGGCGATTCGCGCCGTGCTGACTAACGGCACGACAGGTCTCACGGCCGATGAAATGGACCAGATGCCTGCGCTCGAATTCGTCAGCGCGCTCGGCGCGGGCTATGAAAACATCGCGACTGCGCATGCAAGAGCACGCGGCATCGTTCTCGCGAACGGCGCAGGCACGAACGACGATTGCGTCGCCGATCACGCGATGGCCTTGTTGCTGGCCGTCGTGCGCGATGTGCCGCAACGCGACCGCGCGACCCGCGAAGGCATCTGGCGCGACACGTTGCCGATGCGGCCTTCCGTGTCGGGCAAGCGGCTTGGCATCGTGGGCCTTGGCAATATCGGGCTGAAGGTTGCGCGGCGCGCGGCCGGCTTCGATATCGACGTTGCCTATCACAACCGCAAGCCGCGCGACGGCGCGACGTTGCTCTATATCGACAACCTGCACGAACTCGCGCGCTGGAGCGACTATCTCGTCGTTGCAACGCCGGGCGGTCCGGACACCCAACATCTGATCGATCGCACCGTGCTCGAAGCACTGGGGCCGAAGGGCTTTCTGGTGAACGTGTCGCGCGGCAGCGTCGTCGATACGGCCGCGCTTGCCCATGCGCTCGCGAACGGCGTGATAGCGGGCGCGGGCCTCGATGTGTACGAAAGCGAGCCGCAGCCGCCGCAGGCGCTGGTGCATCTGACGAACGTCGTGCTTACGCCGCATGTGGCGGGCACGTCACCGGAAGCGATCACGGCTTCCGTCGATAACTTCATCACGAACGCGACGCGCCACTTCGCGGGCGAAGACGTATTGACACCCATCTGATCGTTTACAACACGAGGACCTTTCGCGCATGGCAAAGCATACGGCACTCATCGAATGGAGCAGCAACGGCAGCAAGTTCACCGACAACCGCTATAGCCGCGCGCATCAATGGACGTTCGACGGTGGCGCAGTGGTACACGCATCGAGTTCGCCGCATGTCGTGCGCGTGCCGTTCTCCGATCCGGCGGGCGTCGATCCTGAAGAGGCGTATGTGGCCGCGCTATCGAGTTGCCATATGCTGTGGTTTCTGTCGATTGCCGCAGAGCAAGGTTATGTCGTCACGTCGTATCGCGACGAAGCCGAGGGTACGATGGCGAAGAACGATGCGGGCAAGGAAGTGGTCACGCGTGTCGTGCTGAAACCGGCCGTTGCATTTGCGGGCGCAAAAGCACCGAGCGATGAAGCGCTCGCGCATCTGCATCATCTCGCGCACGACGCGTGTTTTCTTGCCAATTCGGTGAAGACAGTGATCGATGTTGAAGGGAGTTGGAGTTTCGAACAGGTTTGATTTGCGTTCAGGTGCAATAGCCAGACACATAAGTCTGTGTAGCAAGCTTGACCTGTTTCTTTCATATCGGCGCGGCCAAACGATTCGCATCAGCGTGCCTTAAGCTTTGCGCCTTATGATGCGATCCCTTGTTTGGCGACAGCGCCGGTAAGCATGTCGCTTTTCGCCAGGTTTAATCCACCATTACCGGTTCTTTCGACTTGCATTCCAACGCGGCACGGTATTTTTGTCGTGATTCAGAATGCTAATAAGGAACAAGTTCAGCATTCAAATCACCACGAATTACCGGTGTGTTCAGATCGCCACAGTCACTCCCGCTGAATGTAAAGGATCGTTACTCACGTAACGGGCGAAATGGCGGACGAGTACCGCGCCTTCCTTCTTCTCACGTCCTCTACAGCGCGGCTCGCGCAATGCCTCCCGTCATCACGCACACGCAATCGCCAACCTGCCGTTGCACGTAGACGTTTTCAAACAGTAACAACCCGCGATATCGGCGAGACCATGATTCCATTAACTTTTTGAGTAACCGATCGCGGCCGTTGTACGGGGGGCGTGAAGCAGTCGGTACTTGTTCGATCAATTCGAGGCGGGCAACCGATCACATCATGAACCTGAATCTGAAAAGGCTCTATCACGTATGCAATCCCGAGCGCGCATGTCTCGACGGCAATCTTCCGTCGCTGCAATGGCGCATTCGTTGCATCGATATCCGCGAACGCCAGGGCGCCGCATTGCTTGCCAATGATCGCGCCGCGGGTCTGATCGAATTTCCGTCGTTGAGCATTCCCGCCGATCTGAACGAAGTCGACGAACTCACGCGAACCAGCGCGGCGATCAACTGGGTGGCTGTCGTCACCAATGCGCATCTCAATGATCCGGAAATCGGACGGATCGTGCGCACGCGCTGCGTGAGTTATATCCGCTTGCCCGCGGCGGCGGAGATGGTCGCTCAGGAACTCGATCGTGCGTACGAGATGTCAGCGAGCGACGGGGGTGAACATACGAGCGCGAACGCGGGAGCGGTCGCACTGATCGGCGCGTGCGCGGCGATGAGCGACGTGCGTGCGGCAATACGCAAAGCGTCGGAACATGAACGGCCTGTGACGTTTATCGGCGAATCGGGGAGTGGCAAGACGCTGGCGGCGTCGTCGATCCATCGGGGTTCGTCGCGCCGCGAAGGGCCGTTCGTTTCGATTGATTGCGCGGCCTTCTCACCGGAACGCGTGGAAACGGAATTGTTCGGGGAATCGGCTCTCGAGGAGACCAAAGTCGAAGAGGGCAATCAGCGCTCCCGCCTCAGCATGGCGGAGGGCGGCTCACTGTATATCGATGGTATCTGCGAACTGCCGCTGTCGGCACAGCGGCGTCTCGCGGACGTGCTCGATACGGGGGCGCGCAACGTGCGCATCATCTGCTCGACACATATCGACTTGCAGCGCGCTGCAGACGAACGTCGTCTGCACGCGCGTCTTTTCTCGCGGCTTTCGCCCGACACGATCACGATTCCGCCGCTGCGCGAACGCGGCCCCGATATCCGCTTGCTCGCCACGCATCTGCTGAAGAGCTTTCGCTCTGATTCCCGTCATGGGATGCAAGGTTTTTCCGTGTGCGCGTGGGAAGCGTTCGACGCCCACACCTGGCCCGGCAATCTGCAGGAAATGATCAATCGCATCCGTCATGCAATCGTTGCCAGCAATGGCCCGCTGATCACAGCCGCGGATCTGGGTTTCGATCAGACCGCGAGCGTACCGATGATCAGCGCCTCCGACGATAGCGACGACATTCCCGAGTGGGACGCCGTCGAACTGGCCATCGCGCGAAATCAGGGCCGGCTCGATGCGGCCGCGACGGAGTTGCACATTTCCAGGGTGTTGCTCGCGCGCATGCTGGCCTCGGATTCCCGTCGGTCGGTGGCGACACCGGGCGAGTTGCGGATGGATTCCGCCTAGCAGCCGGAAAGGGCGCTCGCCTGCGAACTGGTGATAACCGCAATGCGCTTCACGAACAGTTACACAAACGTTTTTTGTGTAGCACCTTGTCACCTTTCTGCGCGCTATGCTTGCCGTCAACGTCGCGGCGCAGTTTTCAAGCGTACCTACCCTGATTATTTTCGCTTCGTTATTGGCTATTTTTTGCGGATTTTTTTATTCCGTCCTATGTGGTATTTCGAATTTCCGGAACCTTCACTGACCCATGAAAGAGCCCTATCGCGCCGTTCACCGCTATCCGCGTAACGACTCGGGACGTGACTTCGTCGTGGGCGATCTGCACGGCTGCTTCGCGCAATTGCGCGCGGAGCTGGAGGCGCGCCATTTCGACCCGCAGCGCGACCGGCTGTTCGCCGTCGGCGATCTCGTCGATCGCGGGCCGCAATCGGATAGCGTGCTGGAGACCGTCGAGCAGCTCGGGATCAAGTCGGTGAAGGGCAATCACGAGGACGTGATCGTGCGCTGGCATGCCGGCGAGGAGCAGTCGCTGTCGCTGCTGGGCAACGGCGCCGACTGGCTGCTCGACAGAGCCGATGACCGGGACTGGGTCAAGGCGATCGCCGCTTACATGGCGTCGCTGCCGTATCTGATCGAGATCGAAACCGAGCACGGGCTGGTCGGCATCGTGCATGCGGATTCCCCCGTTTCGGACTGGAACCGGCTGGTTGCCGATATCGAAAGAGAACGGTCGGACGGCAAGACGCGCCGCAAGGCAATCTGGTCGCGCACGCGCTGGAAGGCGCATCAGCCGCATCCTTCGCCGTCGCGCAACACGTTGCGCAGTCTGCTGGACAAGGCGAGGCACAGTGTTCGCGGAGAGGCGCATGTGGTAGGGCGGATCGAGAACGTGACGGCCGTGTTTGTCGGTCATACGCCCGTAACCGGCGTCACCGTGAAGGACAACGTGATCAACATCGATACGGGCGCCGTCTATGGCGGCAAGCTCACGATCATGGATCTTGCCGATCTGCCGCAGTGGGTCGACGTGTCGCCGCGTTCCTCTGTCGCGGACGAGCCAGGTTGGCGCGAGCCGGTTATGGCTCGCAGTGCCACGATCGAACAAGCGCCTGTGGTGAATGTCGATACGGCAAGCGCTGACGTGGCTGCAAACGAGGCCGACGTCGCACTAGTAGAACATCCTGCACCGTCGGACATTCCCTCTGTAACGGCAGAGCGTCGTGACGACCTGCAAAACGAAGCGCCGCGTCTCGCGCCCGAATCCAGACCCGCGCCTGAACCGTTGACGTCGTTCGTGTCGAACGGCATGCACATCACTGTGCGCATGAGTATGCACAGCATGGTGAGCGAGCTGAAGCAGGGCGCGAATACCGTCGCCACGCGTCGGCGATAACCGCATTCAATTCGGCCGCGCGTGGCGCGCCGTATCCATTCCAAGCCGTCTGAGCAGATCGCGTCCACGCGCGCTGATCTGCAGTGCGGCAATGCCACCGCGAACCTCGTGTACTTCGACGAGTTCGTAATGGCGTAATGCGAGCACATCTGGGTCGAGCGATTCGATACGGCGTTCATTGCCATTCAACAGCATGAGCGTCGCCAGTTCGTGAGGGCTCAACATCAGGACACCTCCGTGGACAAGTGAGCGAGCAGTCCGGACATGCTAGTCGGATGACACGACAGTTTGACTACGGGTGTGTTTCATCACGTTACGCGGTTACGTGTTTGACGGTGGCGAAAGGCAGCGGCTAGTCCCGCGCATGCGACGCATGCGCGAATGGAGC
The DNA here is from genome assembly GCF_900100565.1 of Paraburkholderia steynii. NCBI lineage: Bacteria > Pseudomonadati > Pseudomonadota > Betaproteobacteria > Burkholderiales > Burkholderiaceae > Paraburkholderia > Paraburkholderia steynii. The sequence continues at coordinate 33,644 of NZ_FNDI01000028.1, forward strand.
CGCGATAAATCAATGATGAGCGTGTAACAGGCTTACGCGCGGGTAAGCCCGCTACAGCATCTGGAAAGCACGCGCGCCTGGTTGCGCGGCATTAGCGTGCGTCGTCGGCAGCGACGCGCCAGGCGGGCGCTTCGTCATCGACATGCGACACCAGCGTTTCGAGCGACAGACCTTTCGTTTCGATACCCATCACCCACACGGCCAACGCGGCGACGCCGAACGACAGCGCGCCGAGCGTGAACACACCGCCTTGTCCGAAGATCGGCAGCACCACGCCGACCGCATAGGGGCCGATCAGCGAGCCGACACGGCCTATCGCCGATGCAAAGCCGGAGCCCGTCGCTCGCGCACCCGTGCCGTAGAGTTCGGGCGTGTACGTGTAGAGCACGGCCCACATGCCGAACAGGAAGAACTGCATCGCGAGGCCGGTGCAGATCAGCAGCGTCACGCTGTCCGCGTGCAACGCCGTCTGGCCGTATGCATAGGCCATCACGCCGCCGCCGACCAGCGACGCAATACACGTCGGCTTACGCCCCCAGCGTTCGACGAGCCACGCCGCACAGAGAAAGCCCGGCACGCCGCCAAGCGAGATGAGCACGGTGTAGAGCACCGATTTCGTAACCGCGAAGCCCGCCTGCTGCATCAATGCGCCGAGCCACGACGTCAAACCGTAGAAGCCGAGCAGCGCGAAAAACCACAGCGCCCATACCATGATCGTGCGCTGGCGGTAGGCTGCGCTCCAGATCTCACGGAACGCGCCGTGTTTCGAAGGCGCGGCCTGGTCGGCGAGCACCGACGGCGCGGGCAGCGAGCGTAGTCCTTTGGACTTCATCACCTTTGCTTCGATCTGGCCGAGCACGGCATCGGCCTGGGGAAGACGTCCGCGATGTTCGAGCCAGCGCGGCGATTCGGGCACGATGCGCCGCACGATCAGCACGAACACGGCGGGAATCGCGAGCAACGCGAACACGGTGCGCCATCCGAAATGCGGCAGCACGAAGAACGACACGCAGCCCGCCGTGATGAATCCGAGCGGCCAGAAGCCGTCCATCAGCGCGACAAGCCGTCCGCGCGATGCCGTCGGCACGAATTCGGACAGCAGCGTTTGCGCGATCGGAAACTCCATGCCCATGCCGATACCGAGCAGCACGCGATAGACGATCAGCGCATCGACGCTTTGCGCCGTCGAGCACAGATACGACGCGACGCCCCATAGCACCATACTCCACTGAAAGACCGGGCGTCGTCCGAAGCGATCCGCGAACAGTCCCGCGACGGCCGCGCCGAGCACCATGCCGAAGAAGCTCGCGCTCGCGACGAGTCCCGCCATTGCGCTCGACAAGCCGAACTCGGTCTTGATCGAGCCGAGCACGAAGGTCATCGTGCCGAGATCGACGGAATCGAAGAAGAACGCGATCGCGATGATGATGAAGATGGTGCGGTGATAGCCGGAAAACGGCAGGCGTTCGAGACGCGCGGCGGCGCTGGGTCGTGCGGTGGTCGGCATGTCATCCTCGGGTGGAGGTTGGAAGAGGCCGGTGGTCCAGCGAAGCACGCTTGCTTCGAGGGCCGGCTCGTTCCAGTAGATGCCGCCATTAATCCGTCATATAGAACAGATTCGGCATTGGGATGGAATGTGTGCGCCATTTGTAATGACGCACACGTGCGCTCATTGCGTATGTGCAGCCACGCTCCGTGCCGGTGCGCGTGCAACATGCTTTGCGCCGCGTGCCGGTGCGCCGTTCGCCACATAGTAGGGCGCGTTGGAGCGCGCGAGCGGATCGCGCCCGCGAATGCGGTCCGCGATTTTCTCCGCGAGCATGATGGTCGGCGCATTCAGGTTGCCCGTCGTGATGCGCGGCATGATCGACGCATCGACCACGCGAAGCCCTTCGAGACCATGCACGCGTCCTTCGCCATCGACGACGGCCATGTCGTCGTAACCCATCGCGCACGAGCACGACGGATGAAAGGCCGTCTCGGCACGCGCGCGCACGAACGCATCGATCTGCGCATCCGTCTGCAATTCAGCGCCGGGACTCAGTTCGCGTCCACGGAAGCGGTCGAGTGCCGGCTGCGCAATGATCTCGCGGGTCACGCGGATCGCGTCGCGGAATTCGCGCCAGTCGAGCGCTTCGGACATGTAGTTGAAGAGAATCGACGGATGCGCGTGCGGATCGCGTGAACGCAGCTTCACGCGCCCGCGGCTCGGCGAGCGCATCGAGCCGACGTGCGCCTGGAAGCCGTGCATCTTGATCGCATTGGTGCCGTTATAGTTGATCGCCACGGGCAGGAAGTGATACTGGATGTTCGGCCACGGGTCGTCGTCGCGCGTGCGGATGAAGCCGCCTGCTTCGAAATGATTGCTCGCGCCGATGCCCGTGCCTTTCAGCATCCATTCGATACCGATGGCGGGCTGATTGCGCAGCAGCAGTGCAGGGTAGAGCGACACGGGTTCCTTGCACTCGTACTGCATGTACATCTCAAGATGATCCTGCAGGTTCTGGCCGACACCCGGCAGATCGTGTACGACGGGAATGTCGAACTCGCGTAGCCATGCACCGGGCCCGACGCCCGAGCGTTGCAGGATTTGCGGCGATGCAATCGCGCCGCCGCACAGCAACACTTCGCGGCTCGCATGCACGGTGATGCGCGCGTCGCCGTCCAGATACACGACGCCTTGCGCGCGCTTGCCGCTGAATAGAATGCGGTCGGTGGTCGCGTGCGTGACGATCGTGAGGTTGGACCGCTGCTTCGCCTGGTCCAGATAGCCGCGCGCGGTGCTCGCGCGGCGGCCGTTCGCCGTCACCGTGCGGTCCATCGGACCGAAGCCTTCCTGCTGATAGCCGTTGAGGTCGTCGGTGCGCGGATAGCCCGCCTGCACGCCCGCTTCGACCATCGCTTGGAAGAGGGGATTCACGCCGGGCTTGCTGGTCGTCACATGCACGGGGCCGTCGCCGCCGTGATAGTCGTTCGCGCCGATATCGCGCGTCTCAGCCTTGCGGAAGTACGGCAGGCAATCCAGATAAGCCCAGTTTTCAAGGCCTTTTCGTTCGGCCCAGCCGTCATAGTCGAGTGCGTTGCCGCGGATATAGCACATGCCGTTGATCAGCGACGAGCCGCCGAGGCCTTTGCCACGCCCGCATTCCATGCGGCGATTGTTCATGAACGGCTCTGGGTCCGTTTCATAAGCCCAGTTATAGCGGCGTCCCTGCAGCGGATACGCGAGCGCGGCGGGCATCTGCGTGCGAAAGTCGAAGCGGTAGTCGGGGCCGCCCGCTTCGAGCAGCAGCACGGTCACGTCGCGGTCTTCCGTCAGACGCGTCGCGAGCACGTTGCCCGCCGAACCCGCGCCGATGATGATGTAGTCGTACTCTTTCGCTGCCATGCTGCGCTCCCTCAAAACACGGGCTGATATTTGCCCAGTTCGACCTGGATGGACTTGATGCGCGTGTAATGCTCGAGTGTCGTGATGCCGTTCTCGCGGCCCACGCCCGATTGCTTGTAGCCGCCCACGGGCATTTCGGCGGGCGACTCGCCCCACGTGTTGATCCAGCAGATGCCCGCTTCGAGCTGGTGAATCACGCGATGCGCGCGCGACAGGTTCTCTGTCACGACGCCTGCAGCGAGGCCGTAGATCGTGTCGTTCGCGCGCGCGATCACCTCGTCTTCGTTGGCGAAGGTCAGGATGCTCATCACAGGGCCGAAGATTTCTTCGCGCACGATCTTCATGTCGTCGCGGCAATCGGCGAATACGGTCGGCTGCACGTACTGTCCGCGAGCGTAATCGCCGTCGGTGACGCGCGCGCCGCCCGACACGAGCCGCGCGCCTTCTTTCTTTCCGCTTTCGATGTAGCCGAGCACCTTGTCCAGTTGCGCCGCGCTTGCGAGCGGTCCGAAATTGGTCGACGGGTCCGACGGCTTGCCGATCCGAATGCGCTTTACGCGCTCGATCACGCGTGCTTCAAAGGCCTGTTGAACCGATTGATGCACGAACACGCGCGTGCCATTCGTGCATACCTGTCCCGCGCTGAAGAAGTTCGCGGTGACGGCGATATCGGCGGCGCGGTCGAGGTCTGCGTCGTCGAATACGATCAGCGGTGACTTGCCGCCGAGTTCCATCGTCACTTCCTTCAGCGACGAGCCGCCCGCCATCGACATCACTTTCTTGCCCGTTTCGACGCCGCCCGTGAACGAAATCTTCGCGATGTCTGGATGCGCGCTCAGCATGGCGCCGACGCGGCCGTCGCCCTGCACGACGTTGAACACGCCGGGCGGCACGCCCGCTTCGAGGTAGATTTCCGCGAGCTTCGACGCGGACAGCGGCGTCACTTCGCTCGGCTTGAAGATCATCGCGTTGCCAGCAGCGAGCGCGGGCGCGGATTTCCAGCACGCGATCTGGATCGGATAGTTCCATGCGCCGATGCCCGCCGTTACGCCCAAGGGCTCGCGCCGCGTATAGACGAACGACTCGGCGCGCAGCGGAATCTGCTGGCCTTCGATGGCTGTCGCAAGGCCCGCGTAGTACTCGATCACATCCGCGCCCGTGACGATATCGACGGCGCGGGTTTCGACAATCGGCTTGCCCGTGTCGCGCATTTCGAGTTCGGCGAGCGCGTCGTTGTGCTCGCGCAGCAACTCGACGGCGCGGCGCAGGATGCGCGAACGCTGCATGGCCGTCATCGCGGCCCACACGCGCTGGCCTTCGCGCGCCGATTGCACGGCGCGGTCGATATCGGCTTCGCTGGCTTGCTGGACATGCGCGAGCAGTTCGCCCGTGGCGGGATCGAAGCTGTCGAAAGTGACGCCGCTCGTGGCGTCGACATATTCGCCGCCGATGTAGAGACGTTGCAGGCCGTATCCGGGCATCTGTTTTCTCCTTGAAATGCGGGTGTTCGTGGTGCGCTGCGTTATGAACCGTCTTGCGCGAGCAGCAGGTCGATGTAGTCGTTCGCGAGGCGCAGCGCCGCTTTGGTATCGAATGGATCGCCGGACAGCGCGCCGCGCAGCCACAAGCCGTCAATCATCGCGGCAAGACCGCTGGCGGCCCGCCGTGCCGACGCGCGTGGCAGTTCCTTTGCGAACTCCGCGCACAGGTTCGAATAGAGACGCCGTGTGTTCACGCGTTGCAGACGGCGCAGGGCGGGCTCGTGCATGCTTTCGGACCAGAACGCGAGCCATGTCTTCATTACCGGGCCGCTGACCTGCGAGACGTCGAAATTCGCTGCAACGACGGCGCGCAAACGCGCGCGCGGCTGCGGCTTCGCAGCGATGCGGCGGCGCGTGGTGGCCGCCCACAGGTCGCGCAGGATATGGCGCATGGTCGCTTCGAGCAGGCCGTCCTTGTCGCCGAAATAGTGGCTGACGATACCCGTCGAAATGTTCGCGCGCTGCGCGACGGAAGCGAGCGTCGTGCCCGACAGACCGGACTGGTCGATCGTGAGCAGCGTGGCGTCGATCAGTTGCGCGCGACGCACTTCGCGCATTCCGACTTTGGGCATAGGTGACTCGCAATGCTCCCGAAAGCCGTCACTCTAGTCGTTTTTTATTGAACGTTCAATCAACAAAAACCGTGTGAACCTGCTTTGTCGGTTTGAGGAAAGCGCGTGTCGGGTTTTGAACACTGGCCGATGGGGCAAAGGGACTAACCTCGACTCAGCGCCTATTTGCGCATTCAGACGAACATGGAGACGAGACGATGAGCAGCAATCGCGGTGTCGTGTATCTGGGCCAGGGCAAGGTCGAAGTGCAGTCGATCGATTACCCGAAGATGGTCGATCCGCGCGGTCGCGCGATCGGTCATGGCGTGATCCTGAAAGTGGTGTCGACCAATATCTGCGGCTCCGACCAGCATATGGTGCGCGGCCGGACGACGGCTGAAGTCGGTCTTGTTCTAGGGCACGAAATTACGGGCGAAGTGATCGAGGTGGGCCGCGACGTCGAGACGCTGAAGATCGGCGATCTGGTCTCCGTGCCGTTCAACGTGGCATGCGGCCGCTGCCAGACCTGCAAGGAACAGCATACGGGCGTGTGCCTGAACGTGAACCCGTCGCGTGCCGGCGGCGCTTACGGCTACGTGGACATGGGCGGCTGGATCGGCGGCCAGGCGGAATACGTGCTGGTTCCGTATGCGGACTTCAATCTGCTGAAGTTTCCTGACCGCGACCGCGCGATGGAAAAGATTCGCGACCTCACCTGTCTGTCCGACATTCTGCCGACGGGCTATCACGGCGCCGTGATGGCGGGCGTGAAGCCGGGATCGACGGTTTATATCGCGGGCGCGGGCCCCGTCGGCATGGCGGCTGCTGCGTCAGCGCGTTTGCTGGGCGCGGCCTGCACGATCGTCGGCGACATGAACGAAGAGCGGCTCGCGCATGCGCGTGCCGTGGGCTTCGAAACGGTCAATCTGTCGAAGGACGCGACGCTTGGCGAACAGATCGCGCAGATTCTCGGCAAGCCGGAAGTGGATTGCGCGGTGGACTGCGTGGGCTTCGAGGCGCACGGCCACGGCAGCCATGGCTCGCGCGAGGAAGCGCCTGCCACGGTGCTCAATTCGTTGATGGACATCACGAAGGTGGCCGGCGCAATCGGCATTCCCGGTCTTTACGTGACCGACGATCCGGGTGCTACCGATGCAGCAGCGAGGAAGGGCAGTCTGTCGATTCGCTTTGGCCTCGGCTGGGCGAAGTCGCATTCGTTCCACACGGGACAAACGCCCGTGATGAAGTACAACCGCAATCTGATGCAGGCGATTCTGTGGGACCGTTTGCCCATCGCGGATATCGTCAATGTGTCGGTTATTTCGCTGGACAACGCGCCCGATGGCTATCGTCAGTTCGATGGCGGTGCGCCGCGCAAGTTCGTGCTCGATCCGCATGGATTGCTGAAGGCTGCATGATGCGAACTGGAGGGTTCGCATTTCGCAGGTAGAGCTGGTCGAAGTCTCCTCTGTCCCGCTGGACGATGCTGCGTTTCCTTTCGCGAGGAGCGCAGCATTTTTTTGTCCTTCGACGCAAATGAAATGCCGACAGTTAAAAGTCGTGCCGAATCGAGAAAGTCGCGCCTCTTTCGTGCGCGTGATTGAGGTTCAAAAGCGGATCGGCCCTGAACCTCCATTCGTCGTCACTGGCGGCTGCGGGCGGCAGGTTCTGCGAGTCTGACGGAAGCCCGAAGCCATAGGGCAGGCCCGGCGGCTGGCCGGCCTGAACGCTGTCGAGCGGGGCGAGATAGGGGTTGCCCGGTGCATGCCCAACGCGGTACCGCTGCTTGCCCGGTGCGATGCCACCGTTGTCAGGCAGGCCATAAGCCGAACTAGCCAGTTGCATCGAGCTCTTCATGACGTAGCGATGCACATGACGTTGTGGCGCATACGCCGATGACGCAATGACGGGATATGAGTAAAACAGGATAAATGGGGAATGCCTTTCGGACGTTACGTGGACGTGGTCGTTCGCGAATGAAGTGCCGCTAATCAGAAGCAATAACGCACCGGCAATCCAGCGAGCTGGATTGCGGTGCGTCACGAACATGATCCAACCGAAGACGGAACTAATCACACTACCGGCCACCCTTGGTTCATTAGAACCCTTACCGGTTAAGGCATTCATAATCCATTTTAGTTCGTTTTATAAGTGCGTTTAATCAAGAGTTGAAGCAGGCGTCGCGCGGGCCGGCGTTGTCCGATGTAGTCGAGGGGTCGCTGTCGGTCTGCGAAGGCAATCGCACCCGTTCTACGTTGTGGCGAAAGGAAGTGGTCTGGTCATCCAGATTCAATACCTAGGAGCTCCATTCGGTAAAACCAACCTGCGCGTTCCGGCACGCGCAAAAATTCTCCGTCGCAGCGCAGACGTCGACGAGTCACTGAACCAGACGCGGCGGTGTGATGGCTCCATAGTTCGGCCCCACGCCGCCAGAATTAACCGCCTGACATTTATCCGGCTGATTGCTCATCTGTACGAGTATGTAAGGCTTCGATCCGTTATTCGCCTTGAGAATACGCACACATGCGAATGCCACGACTGGCTGATAGCCCGTCGCGACGTTATTGACGACTGGCACCGTTTCGTATTCGCAGGAGTGGTCCCCGTTAGCACTACAATTGTCGACGGACGTGTAGAGCGTGTTCTTTTCACCAGGCTGGATGTAGGTTCCAGGCTGTGATCCGATGCCAAGCGAATCCGTATTCTGGCCCGCGATCAGTCCTCTCACGAACGGGACATCGTTTTGCTGAGTGGTCAGCGTCGTCCACTGCCCCGCTTCGCAGCCGTTCGCCTGATACGTTGACGAAATCTGGAAGACGTACGGCGTGCTGGGCGTCTGATTCACTGTCTGTCCGCTGATAGGTGCGGTACTCGTGGCCAGCTTCGGCGAGTTGGTCGACGAATTCCAGTAGTTGTCGTAGAGGCATTTGGAGATCGCGACGGGAAAGAGACCACCGGGACCGACGTAACCCGGCCTCGACACGGCAGCTGTTGCCGTCGCGGTGGCCGACAGCGACGACACCCCCACGACCTCCGCCAGATAGACGGGTATGCTGCCGTTCGCATTAGCAGTGCTCTTCGTCATCGTCACCCGAATGGCAGGCAAGTCATTCACGCCAGGCGTAAAGGGCACTCCCTGCAGCGTGCCCGGCTGACCCGTCACGTTCCAGTAGCCTGAGCCGACCTGCGTGACCTTGATCGCTGTCCCCTGAACCTTGTTCGACGTTGAAGCCGTGGCAAAGCTGGATGCCTTTTGTGTCGCAGTGTTCCAGTCAGGTTCGACTGCCGTAGTGTTACTGCACTGCGCACGCTGATACAGACACGGTGCGCCCGCAAGGGCTGCAGCGTCCGCTGCATTCTGCAATTCGTTCCGCGCCACCAGCAGATTTCCAATATCGATCGCCAGTGCCGCGAACCCCAGCAGCGACACCAGACTCACTGCCGTGATCACGGCAACGGAGCCTCGCTGCTTCGCTCTGCTCATCACGTACATGATAGCCGTCTCACTCGTTGTTCATGATCGTGGTGGCCGTCATGACGATCGGCCCCGTAAACGCCGACAGCATTGCGCCCAGGCCCAACCCTGCGTACTGGTACGAGACGGTAACCGTGAGCGGAGTGCCGAACGTACCGCCCACGCCGGAGGGAACACTGACCGTTGGCGTATTGCTCGCGCCGAACGTAATCAGATAGTTCTGGCAATAGGCGAGGACCACGTTCGTGACGTCCTGTTTGCTCGGCTTCGGATTGCGCAGCACGACACCCGCGCGCGCGCCTTCGCGACTTGCATTCGTGATCATCGCCTTGTCGTACAGCGCTACGCCGAACTCGACGATGCTGAAGATGACCAGCAGCAGTAGCGGTAGCACGATCGCAAATTCCACCGCCGCTGCGCCGCGCTGCGCCTTGCGATTCGTCCGGCGCCGTCTGCTCGCTGCAGGCACATCTTCACAAACGCCACTGTCCCGAATCCCTTCGACGACGTTTCCCCGCAGGCACGAACGCCACATGGCGATAGACGGCCCGTGATCAAGCACACGATCTCGCTTCATGAATTCCCCCCGTAGTCGCTTCATTTTGTTGCCCGGCAAGGCTGGGCTTTCGTCACGTGCGCCCGGTACTGTTCAAAGCTCGCCGGCGCGGAGTACCCGTGAATTGGCAATTGATATGCCATCGTCGAGCGGGCCTTGTACATCTTGACGATGATCGACTGTCGCTCCGGATCCGGCACGCAGAAGTACCGAGGATGTTTCACGCCCGACACGCCTGAACGGCGAGAAAGACGCATGCAGGCGGCGTTTCGGTTGTTAAGGGCTTGATACGCAGAGGTGACGATAGATGCCCAAACCGTATCGGGCTTGAAACAGCGTGGGGAATCGCCGGGGGCAACAGCATCCTGATGGCTTAAGCAACCCTTAAGGAGCCACGGCTATAACCACTCTCAGATGGGCACATCATGCACATCCATTCTTCAGAAAAGTGGCTTCGGGCGAAAGACTGTTTAGTTGATTTGGCGCGGCAGGGACGACGGAAGTGTCGCTGCAGATGACAGACGCGATGCATGGCCACGTTCTCCGCGCGGCACAAGGAGCCGAGAATGCAAGTCATTCACAACGGTTTCGGTCATCAAAAGCCGATCAGCGTATTTTTCGTGCTGCTATTGTCGTCGGTCGACGCTTGTGCTGAATCGGTTTGTCCTGCCTATGTATCGCTTCCGACTGGCAGCATTTTCAATCTGGCGCGTCTGATTGCAGACGCAGGCTCCCCCGAACTTGCACTCAGGAAAATTCGGGCTGCGCTCGCGCAAGTGACAGCAGCGGGCGGATGTCCCAAAGCTGAAGAGCCGAATGCATGTCAGGAAACGCTGACCGTTGCAAGAAAGGCCATGGCCGCGCTTCAGGCTTGCACATCGACGGCGTCGCCCGAAGAAACCGCAGAGCAGAATGGTCAGGCGCCGTCGAAATAGCTTAACGCGCTGCTCGCAACAAACGCGCGTTAAGCGAACGCGCGGTTACGAGTGTGCTCGAAATACTTTAACTCGCAAGGCACGGTTCATCCAAACCACCGCTCGTTAGCAATTTCCCTTCTTAGCCTGACCGGGAGGGCAATAGCCATTGCCCGGCCCTCCCTGGGGCTTACCTTGCGGTACGACGACTGCATGAGGCTCATCTGGCACATACACTGCACAGCCAGACAGTCCAGCCACTGATGCCGTCAACAGAATCATGATTATTTTCATTTCGCGCGTCGGGGAAGATGTTTTAAGTCCCCTCGGTCCTCCCAGTTCAGAAGTTGAAATTGATGCCTGACTGGCCGCCCGCCGACACATTAGAACCCCGCGATTGAGTCGCTCCACTCGCACGGTCGGCTTCGACCGTATAGCTTCCAGTAGCACCGACTGCCTGCGACAGCGGGATCGAAAGGAATTCACGGAATGTCCCTGTCGTCGTTGCGGCCGCAGGCATTGCGAGCGCACACGCACCCGCTTCGAGATTGGCGTTCATCGATGCCAACTCGGACGAACAAGGGCGCCTGCGGCGCCTTCTTCGCTTTATCAGCTCGAATGGCTGATGGCAACGCGCTGGCTGTGGTGAAGATTCGCGCTGACCCGTGCATGCGAGTGCGAATGTGAGTGCTCTGCATGACCCGCGCGAACACCCGTCCGGCTCGTTTGCGCGTCGGCGCGATCTGCCTGCGTGTCCGATCGATCCGCCGCGCGGGCAAGGCCGGCATCGCGGTCGGCGGAATTAAAACCGTTGGTATTACTTTGCCCCTTGCTGCTCATGTGACCAGCGGACATGCCACCCGCGTTGCCGCCCAGCCCACCGTGTCCGGCGCCGCCGCCGCTTCCGCCTCCATTGCCGCCTCCACCGCCATTGCCGCCCGCTCCCGCAAAGGCCGACATGGACGCAAGTACCACGAGGCCCGCGGCAATCCACTGCACTGTTTTCATCTTTGCTTTTCCGAGGTCTGCCCGAATGGTTCGATTGTACGAACGGCGCGCACGTGTGACTCCGGGCAGTTGTAATCAACTGTAAATGGCCTGGTCGCGTAGCCACGGATCAGGCATTGATCCCAAGGCCGATTGCGATGGTTCGATTGGATAGACTCCGAACCGATAGCTGCCATCGTTAAGTCATATTCGACGCCTGCCCGCACGCGCCGTAGCACACTCGCAGTCATGTGCATGAGGGCGCTAACTACAAGAATAAGAGTGAAGGGAATCTGGCGTGTACGGCCGAGGTCGGTCCGTATACCGACCTGCGTTGTTTCATGAGGGGGCGGAAGGGAATCCAGGCACACCACATCGTCGCGATTGAGCACCTGGAAATAGTAAGTACAGATTATACCGAGGCAATGCCCCGGCTGTACTAATTCCAGAGAGTCTTCACCAAAAGGTTGTTAGCCCTCGCATCACCGCAGAGCAAAACTACCTTGGTGGGCGGCGGGGTGGAAAGGCACAGGCCATTCGCATTGCGAAGCGTATCTTCAGTTGAAGCAAGGTACTCGACATACCGCTCGCGCCACCAGCGGCCACCAAAATGGTACGCCGTCGGGTTGATCGAAGACCAGAATTCGGCCGACTATCCACACGCGCCAATTTCCCCACACGCCGTGCAAAAATCGCAACCATCCTTGCGTATCACCGCATTTGCGCCGCAATTACCGCATTTACGGCCGTGCATCGTGCGCAGTTCCTGAGCGCCGCGCTGTTCCTCCGCGGCGTCTTCGATTGCCGAGAGTGCGTGATCTGCCGTCGACGCATTGGGATTCGTATGCCCGAGCGGCAGCCGTGCGAGCATACGCGAGGGCACCTGGTTGCCTTCCGCATCGAGAAAGCCGCGCCGATGCAGTATCTGCTGAAGCGCGTAAGCGAGCGCGGCGACTTCCGAATCGTGCCAGCGCGGCGAATGGTGTCCATCGATCCGCTGCACCTCGCCGAGCCTGACCTGGCCTCGGTCCCACGACACCTTGCGCAGATCCTGCAAATTGCGCGCGACAAAACCGCCGCGCGCGGCAAGCGACAGCGAGCGCATCGTCGCGGTGATCCATTGCTGCGACTCGTCGCGCTGACCGGCGGGAATGAAGAACTCGATGGGCCGTTCGATCGTCACTTCCTCGCCGCCGACGCGTCCCGTCACTTCGATGAACGACACGGCCAGATACAACGACTTCTTGCCGGCAGCCGTCAGGTACTCCACTTTCTCGATGATCGCGGGCAATTCCCCTCTCGGTCGATGATCGATTGCAACGCGCAGCGGGTCGAGATCGATTTCCGCGAGGGCATCATCGGGCGTGGCGGCGGGTTCCTGCGTCACGCTGAGCACGGCGCCGAGCGTTTCGTTTGGCCGATACGTTGCAAGACCTTTCAGGCCGCTTTTCCATGCATCGAAATAGAGGCTTTCGAAAGCGTCGAACGGATAGTCGGCGGGTACGTTGACGGTTTTCGAAATGGACGTGTCGATATACGGTTGCACGGCCGCCATCATGTCCAGATGATCGCGCGCGGACATTTCGAGCGCGCTGACGAAATAGTCCGGCAGATGGGCGACATCGCCGCCAAGCTCGCGATAAAGACGGTACGCATGATCTTCGACCGCGAACTGCTCGCGGCTGCCGTTCGCCATCACCTTCATGCGCGTGTACGTCCACGAGAACGCCGGCTCGATACCGTTCGACGCGTTGTCCGCGAATGCCAGGCTGACCGTGCCCGTCGGCGCAATGGAAAGCAGATGGCTGTTGCGAATGCCGTGCGTGCGGATGGCATCCTTGATGTCATCGGGCAGGCGCGACGCGAACGTGCCTTCTTCCAGATATTGCTTCGCGTTGAAGAGCGTAAACGCGCCGCGTTCGCGCGCGAGTTCGACGGATGCGCGATACGCTTCGTCGCGCATCAGGCGCGCGATGCGTACTGCGAAATCGCGGCCTTCCTGCGAGTTGTAGCGCAGTCCCATCATCACGAGCGTGTCGCCGAGGCCTGTGAAGCCGACGCCGATGCGGCGCTTTGCGCGCGACTCATCGTATTGCTGCGGGAGCGGCCAGAGCGTCACGTCGAGCACGTCGTCTAGAAAGCGTACGTGGGTGCGCGTGCGTTGCGCGAGCGCGTCCCAGTCGAACGACGGCGTGCCGCCATGCCGCTGCGCGAACGGATCGCTTACGAAGCGCGTCAGGTTCAGCGGACCGAGGTTGCAACAGCCGTAGGGCGGCAGTGGCTGCTCGCCGCATGGGTTTGTCGCGCGGATCGTTTCGACGGCGCGCAGGTTGTTGTCGTCGTTCATGCGCGAGATGAATACGATACCCGGCTCTGCGATATCGTAGGTCGAGCGCATGATGCGATCGAAGATCTCTTTCGCGCGCCGTTCGCTGTAGACCCACATGCCGTCTTCGCGCTTATGCATGTCGTTGGCTGCACGCATGGCCGGAGTCGGTTCCGCGCGATGCACGAGTTGCCACATTTCGTCGTTCTCGACGGCGCGCATGAATTCGTCGCTGACGGCGACGGATACATTGAAGTTGTTCCAGCGGCCTTTCGAATGTTTGGCCTCGATGAATTCGAGCAGATCGGGGTGCGTGCAGTCGAGCACGGCCATTTGCGCGCCGCGCCGGGAGCCGGCGCTTTCAACGGTGCGGCAGGACGCGTCGAATACGTCGATATAGCTGCAGGGTCCTGACGCTGACGAACTGGTCGTTTTTACGCGGGCGCCGTGCGGGCGGATCGCCGAGAAGTTGTAGCCGACGCCGCCACCGCGGCGCATGGTTTCGGCGGCTTGCAGCAGGGCGACGTAGATGCCGGGCAAGCCCTGTTCGTCGACGCCTTGGATACTGTCGCCGACCGGTTGCACGAAGCAGTTGATCAGCGTCGCGGCGATGCCTGAGCCTGCGGCGCTCATGATGCGGCCTGCACCGAGTGCGCCGTTCTGGAGGTTCTCGACGAAGCGCGCTTCGATTGCGGGGCGCAGGGCTTCGGGCTCGGCCATCGCGACGCCGCGTGCGACGCGGCGGTAGACATCGTCGGCGGTTTGTTCGTCGCCCTTGGCGTATTTTTCTTGCAGGACGTCGAGGGAGAATTGCTGCGGCGCGATGGGGGTTTGGCGTTTGTCTGGGCGTTGTCGTTGTTGTGGTTGCTGCAGTTGCGTCGGTTCGTTGTCGGTGTCAGCCATGAGGAGCCTCAGAGGCAGTGGTGCGCGACGCCCGGTCGCTGTGAGGGTTCACCTTATCTCACTACGCAGGGGTGTGCAAACCGCACACGGACGGTTTTTGATGTGGGGTGAATGATTTTGGGTTTTTCGCTTGGATCCGCCGATGGCGGTGTTTGCTGCGCACGCTGTTTGGTTTATTTGCCTTTGCGCTGGCATCCGCGAATTGTTAGCGTGCTTCACGCGTCGCCCCTGTGCGGGGCGGCACCTACTTTTCTTTGCCGCCGCAAAGAAAAGTAGGCAAAAGAAAGCGGCTAACACCGCCAGTTCTTGTGTTTGCCTGAGGGCCCCCACAGGGTCTTATGCTTCACACGGAAGCATCTCTGTTCGCGTTCGTTGCCAACGTTTCGAATGAACGCCTCACCCGCTTCGAATACTTGTACTCGGGCAAGCGGCAGCGAATGGTATGTGCCGCCCAGGTGGCAAACTGTGTGTAGGTTGTCGCGTCGTACAGGGTAGCGCTCTAACAGGGTGGAACGCGTGCGCTATCGGTCCGAAGTGAGGCGCGTGGAGCACAAGGGGCCGACACACAGTTTGCCACCTGGGCGGCGGTGGAATAGCTGGCGTGGCATACGGTACTGCGGGAGTTTGAAGCGGGTGAGGCGCCGATTAAGAGCGCTGGCAACGAGCGTGAGCCATGTGGTTGCCGTGTGAAGCGTAAGACCCGTTGGGGGCCCTCAGGCAGGAAGAAGAGTTGGCGGTGTGAGCCGCATTCTTTTGCCTACTTTTCTTTGCGGCGGCAAAGAAAAGTAGGTGCCGCCCCGCACAGGGGCGACGCTTGAAGCGAGCTAACGAATCGCGGATGCCATCGCAAACACAAGACCACCAAACCGCTTGCACAGCAAAAACCGCTACAAAAACCACCCAGCGTCGCAGACAACAAAAAAGCCATCATGCATGCACAGTAACCCCACCAATCGAATTACTAATCACCGCATGCGCAAGAGGCGCGACTTGCTTGCGCCGCTCCCGCGTAGGAGCAGTACCAAACGCATCCCGATAGCTCTTACTAAAATGACATGCCGACTGAAACCCACAAGCCATAGTGATATGCATGATAGACATATCAGTCTGCAACAAAAGCTCCCGCGCGCGCCTTAACCGCAAAGTCAGATAGTAATGAGTCGGCGTCATCCCAAGATGCTCACGGAACAGCCGCTGCAACTGCCGTTGCGACATATTCGCAAGCCTCGCGAGTTCCTCCCGCGAAAGCGGCTCTTCGATATTGTTCTCCATCAAGGCAATGACTTCGAACAACGACTTGTTCGCCGACCCAAGCCGCGCCACCAATGGCATCCGTTGCTGCGCGTTGTTGTCGCGCACATGCTCGACGATGAACTGCTCGGCAATCTGCGTGACACGCGGCGTGCCGACGCGCGCGGCAATCAGGTTCAGCATCATGTCGAGCGGCGCGACCCCGCCCGTGCAAGTCACCCGGTCGCGATCGATTACGAAAAGCTCTTTCAGAAACCGGATGTCGGGAAACTCTTCCTTGAGCGCCGACATGTTCTCCCAGTGAATCGCGCACGCATAACCTGCGAGTAATCCCGACTTGGCGAGCGCATACGTGCCCGTGCATAGGCTACCCAGTGCGACACCCGCCCGCGCGAAGCGGCGCAGCGCCGACAGATGCTCGGGCGTGGTCACGCGTTGAACGTCGATGCCGCCGCATACGAACACGATATCGGGCGTACCCACGCAATCGGCCGGGCCAGTATCCACAGACAGACCGTTGCTTGCGCTGACAGGGCCCCCGTCCGGGCTGATGACCGACCAGCGGTAGAGCGTTTGCCCGCTCAGATAGTTGGCCATGCGCAGCACCTCGATCGCATTCGTGAACGCGATCATCGTGAAGTTGGGCAGCGGCATGAACGCGAAGTGCGACAACGACGCGGTTCGATCGGGGGACATGGTTCGGGCGTTCCTTCTGCTCGATGTTCTGTTACGGCCGAGTGGGGAGACGGCCTTTCTTATTCTGCGAGTGAGCGCAACAAGCATGCCATACGGCTAAACCCTGGCTGGATAACCTCGATGCGG
Organism: Paraburkholderia steynii; assembly: GCF_900100565.1. Classification (NCBI taxonomy): domain Bacteria; kingdom Pseudomonadati; phylum Pseudomonadota; class Betaproteobacteria; order Burkholderiales; family Burkholderiaceae; genus Paraburkholderia; species Paraburkholderia steynii. The sequence goes on from NZ_FNDI01000028.1 coordinate 50,358, forward strand.
CAGTGCATTCGCGCGATCGCACCGGCGCTGTGCAATGCCCGCACTGTCTGCGAGCCTGTCGCGCTCTCAAGCGGTGCCGTTTGCGCGAACAAATAGTAGCCGGGCGCTGCGATGCACCATGGCGTAAACACATCAATTTACTCCATTGACACTGCTGATAAGCACGACCGGTCGCTTTCCGTCACTTGTCCAAAACGGACTTGCATGGCGGAAAAGGCAAAGAACGCGTCTGAAATCATAAATTGACGGGTCAGGCGAAAGACAAGAATAGAGTCGTCGGTGGAGGTGGTGCAAAGCCAGTCCAGTCAAGGGATAGCGCGGAATCGGACAGTCGGCCTCGCACTCGCTTTTCGCTTTTCAGTCATTAAATGTCCACTGAAGGTCAACCAGGTCAACTGAACGGAAGCCATGTCGAACGCCAACCCATTCTTCTCGCAGACCCTCGCCGAGCGCGACGCAGCCGTACGCAAGTCGGTGCTCAAGGAACTCGAACGCCAGCAGTCGCAGGTCGAACTGATCGCGTCGGAAAACATCGTGTCGCGCGCTGTGCTCGAAGCACAAGGCTCGGTGCTGACGAACAAGTACGCGGAAGGCTATCCCGGCAAGCGCTACTACGGCGGCTGTGAGTTCGTCGATGAAGTGGAAGCGCTCGCCATCGAACGGATCAAGAAGCTCTTCAACGCAGGTTTTGCCAACGTGCAGCCGCACTCGGGCGCGCAAGCCAATGGCGCCGTGATGCTCGCGCTCGCAAAGCCGGGCGACACGATCCTCGGCATGTCGCTCGACGCAGGCGGCCACCTGACGCACGGCGCGAAGCCCGCGCTGTCCGGTAAGTGGTTCAACGCGGTTCAGTACGGCGTGGATCGCGAAACCTTGCGCATCGATTACGACCAGGTCGAAAAGCTTGCGCACGAGCACAAGCCGTCGATGATCATCGCGGGCTTCTCTGCTTATCCGCGCGTGCTGGATTTCGCGCGCTTCCGTGCGATCGCCGATAGCGTCGGCGCGAAACTGATGGTCGACATGGCGCACATCGCAGGCGTGATCGCGGCAGGCCGTCATCCGAATCCGATCGAACACGCGCATGTCGTGACGTCGACCACGCACAAGACGCTGCGCGGTCCGCGCGGCGGCTTCGTGCTGACCAACGACGAAGACATCGCGAAGAAGATCAACTCGGCCGTATTCCCCGGTCTGCAAGGCGGTCCGCTGATGCACGTGATCGCCGGCAAGGCCGTCGCATTCGGCGAAGCACTCGAAGATAACTTCAAGACCTATATCGACAACGTGCTGGCGAACGCGCAGGCGCTCGGCGAAGTGTTGAAGGAAGGTGGCGTCGATCTCGTGACGGGCGGTACCGACAACCATCTGCTGCTCGTCGATCTGCGCCCGAAGGGCTTGAAGGGCACGCAGGTCGAACAGGCGCTCGAGCGTGCTGGTATCACGTGCAACAAGAACGGCATTCCGTTCGATACGGAAAAGCCGACGGTCACGTCGGGCATTCGTCTCGGCACGCCGGCGGGCACGACGCGCGGCTTCGGCGTTGCCGAGTTCCGCGATATCGGCCGCCTGATTCTCGAAGTGTTCGACGCGCTGCGCACGCATCCCGATGGCGACGCGGCAACGGAACAGCGCGTGCGCCGCGAGATCTTCGCGCTGTGCGAACGCTTCCCGATCTACTGAGCCGCTCGATCTACACGAAAGCCCCACAGCTACGGAGTCAAACATGAGCAACCTGCACGACAGCAGCATCATCATCGACGGTCTGAACATTTCGAAGTTCGACCGCTCGGTGTTCGAAGACATGAGAAAGGGCGGCGTCACCGCGGTCAACTGTACGGTCTCCGTGTGGGAAGACTTCCAGAAGACCATCGACAACATCGCGGAAATGAAGCAGCAGATCCGTGAGTACAGCGAGATTCTCACCCTGGTGCGCACGACGGATGACATTCTGCGCGCCAAGAAAGAGAACAAGACGGGCATCATCTTCGGCTTCCAGAACTCGTATGCGTTCGAGGACAACCTCGGCTATATCGAAGTGTTCAAGGAACTCGGCGTGAACGTGGTGCAGCTTTGCTACAACACGCAGAACCTGGTCGGCACCGGCTGCTATGAGCCGGACGGCGGTCTCTCAGGCTATGGCCGCGAAGTGATTCAGGAGATGAACCGCGTCGGCATCATGGTCGACCTGTCGCATGTGGGCGGCAAGACTTCTTCCGATGCTATCGCCTGCTCGAAGAAACCCGTCACGTATTCGCACTGCTGCCCGTCGGGTCTCAAGGAGCATCCGCGCAACAAGAGCGACGAGCAACTGAAAGAGATCGCCGACGCGAACGGTTTCGTCGGCGTGACGATGTTCGCGCCGTTCCTCAAGCGTGGCCCGGATGCGACCGTCGAGGACTACCTCGAAGCGATCGACTACGTAATCAACGTAATCGGCGAAGACAAAGTGGGCATTGGAACGGACTTCACGCAAGGCTACTCGACTGAGTTCTTCGACTGGATCACGCACGACAAGGGCCGCTATCGCCGTCTGACGAACTTCGGCAAGGTCGTGAACCCGGAAGGCATTCGCACGATCGGCGAGTTCCCGAACCTGACGGCTGCGATGGAAAAGGCAGGCTGGAGCGAATCGCGCATCAAGAAAGTGATGGGCGAGAACTGGCTGCGCGTGTTCGGCGAAGTCTGGAACGTCTAAGCGAAAACCTGAGAGAACAAGGAAACCTGCAATGCAACCGCAACTGCCCATCGACGTCGATCCGAACACGGGTGTCTGGACCACCGACGCGCTGCCGATGCTCTACGTGCCGCGTCACTTCTTCACGAACAATCACGCTGCCGTCGAAGAAGCGCTCGGCGTCGAAGCGTATGCCGAGATTCTCTACAAGGCCGGCTACAAGTCCGCGTACTACTGGTGCGACAAGGAAGCGAAGCAGCACGGCATCAGTGGCATGGCTGTGTTCGAGCACTACCTGAACCGCCTGTCGCAACGCGGCTGGGGTCTGTTCAAGATCATCGAAGCCGACCCGGCGACGGCGCACGCGAAGATCGAACTGCGCTATTCGTCGTTCGTGCTGCAGCAGCCGGAGAAGAGCGGCAAGCTCTGCTACATGTTCGCCGGCTGGTTCGCAGGCGCGATGGACTGGGTCAACGACACGACGGAAGGCGGCAAGAAGGCGCCGCGCAGTCAGTCGAAGGAAGCGCAGTGCGCGGGCGAACATCACGACCACAAGCACGACCACTGCGTATTTGAAGTATCCCCGCTTGCAGCTTGACAACAGAAGTACAGGCACGCGGCCGCTCGCTGGCTGCGTGACTGAAACAAGAGACTGAATCGAACCCGCTCGAGGTCGCCCGCAATGCGTTACCCCAATCTGTTCAAACCCTTGACGCTCAATCAGCTGACGCTGCGCAACCGCATTGTCAGCACCGCGCATGCCGAGGTGTATGCCGAACCGGGCGGTCTGCCCGGCGACCGCTATATCCGCTATTACGAGGAAAAGGCCAAGGGCGGTGTGGGCCTCGCCGTGTGCGGCGGGTCGAGCCCGGTGTCGATCGACAGTCCGCAGGGCTGGTGGAAGTCCGTCAACCTGTCGACGGACAAGATCATCGATCCGCTCTCGCGTCTCGCTGAAGCGATGCATCGCCACGGCGCGAAGATCATGATTCAGGCGACGCACATGGGCCGCCGCTCCGCATTTCATGGCGAGCACTGGCCGCATCTGATGACGCCTTCCGGCGTGCGCGAGCCCGTACACCGTGGCAACGCGAAGATTATCGAAGTGGAAGAAATCCGCCGCATCATCAGCGACTTCGCGGCGGCTGCGAAGCGCGTGAAGGACGCGGGCATGGACGGCATCGAAATTTCGGCTGCGCACCAGCATCTGATCGATCAGTTCTGGAGCCCGCGCACGAACTTCCGCACCGACGAATGGGGCGGCTCGCTCGAAAACCGTCTGCGCTTCGGCGTCGAAGTGTTGCAGGCGGTGCGCGAAGCGGTCGGCAAGGACTTTTGCGTCGGTCTGCGCATGTGCGGCGACGAGTTCCATGAAGACGGCCTCGATCACGAGCAGCTGAAGGAAATCGCGCAGGCGATGTCGGAAAAAGGGCTGATCGATTACATCGGCGTGATCGGTTCCGGCGCGGATACGCACAACACGCTCGCCAACTGCATGCCGCCGATGGCGCTGCCGCCCGAGCCGTTCGTGCATCTCGCGGCGGGCATCAAGTCGGTGGTCAAGCTGCCCGTGATGCACGCGCAAAGCATTCGCGATGCGGGGCAAGCGGAACGTCTGCTCGCGAACGGCATGGTCGATCTGGTCGGCATGACGCGCGCGCAGATCGCCGATCCGCACATGGTCATCAAGATTCGCGATGGCCGCGAAGATGAAATCAAGCAGTGTGTCGGCGCGAACTACTGTATCGACCGCCAGTACAACGGTCTCGATGTGTTGTGCGTGCAGAACGCGGCGACCTCGCGTGAAGCGACGATGCCGCATGTGATCGAGAAAACGCGTGGACCGCGCCGCAAGGTGGTCGTGGTCGGCGCGGGTCCGGCGGGACTGGAAGCGGCGCGCGTTGCGCGTTCGCGCGGTCACGATGTCGTGCTGTTCGAGAAGAGCGATGCTGTGGGCGGGCAGATCATGCTGGCCGCGAAAGCGCCGCAACGCGAGCAGATGGCGGGCATCGTGCGCTGGTTCGACATGGAAACGAAGCGTCTCGGTGTCGACCGGCGTCTGGGCGTCGAAGCCGACGAGAAGATGATTCTCGCCGAGAAGCCGGACATCATCGTGCTCGCCACGGGCGGCACGAGCTTCACGCAGCAAGTACCTGCATGGGGTGTCGAAGAAGGTCTCGCCGTGAGTTCGTGGGACATTCTGTCGGGCAAGGTCGAGCCGAAGCAGAACGTGCTCGTCTACGACGGCGTGAGCACGCATGCAGGTGCGGGCGTGGCCGACTTTATTTCGAGCCGCGGCTCGAAGGTCGAGATCGTCACGCCGGACGTGAAAGTGGCCGACGACGTGGGCGGCACGACGTTCCCGATTTTCTATCGGCGCCTATACGCGCAAGGCGTGATCCACACGCCGAACTACTGGCTCGACCGCGTGTACGAGGAAGACGGCAAGAAGATCGCCGTGATTCGCAACGAGTACACGGAAGAACAGGAAGAGCGCGTCGTCGATCAGGTCATCATCGAAAACGGCAGCACGCCGAACGACGCGCTGTACTGGAAGCTCAAGTCCGAATCGGTGAATCGCGGGCAGGTGGACGTACACAAGCTCTTCGCGGCGGAACCGCAACCGTCGCTTTCGGAAGAACTCGGCAATGGACGCTTCCTGCTGTTCCGTGTCGGCGACTGCATCTCGATGCATAACATTCACGGCGCGATCTACGACGCGCTGCGTCTCTGCAAGGACTTCTGACGATGAGCCCGGCGTTTCTCATCACCGCGTTGTTGTGGGTCTCGGTCGCCGGCCTTGCGTTCGCGGTCGCAAAACGGGCGGCTTACTGGCGTCTCGGAAGGGCAACGGCAGCTGGCGCATTCGGCTGGACCAACCTGCTGACCATTCCGAAGCGCTATTTCGTCGATCTGCATCATGTCGTGGCGCGCGATCCGTACATCGCGAAGACGCACGTCGCGACGGCGGGCGGTGCGATTGCGGCTTTCGCGCTCGTGTTCATCAACTACGGCCTGGCGATCTATTCGCCGTGGCTCGACCGGCTGATCTTTCTGGCTGCGCTGATCATGCTGGTGGGCGCCGTGTTCGTATGGCGCCGGCGTCACGCGAAGGATGTGCCCGCGCGCCTGTCGCGTGGCCCGTGGAATACGCTGCCCTGGCTGCTTGGCTCGTTCTCGCTCGGCCTGTTGCTGTACACGCTGTTGCCGGCCTCGGCGATGTCGGGTGGACTCGCGATCATCTTCGCGCTGCTGATTGCGGCGGGCGCGTTCGCGATGACGTTCGGCGCGGCGCGTGGCGGTCCGATGAAGCACGCGTTGGCCGGTCTCTTGCACCTCGCGTTTCATCCGCGTCAGGAGCGTTTCGCGGCGCAAGGCGACGTGCGTCGTGAAGCGGTCGTTCCGCCGACTGCGCTCAAAGCGCCCGTGCTCGAACAGAACGAATACGGCGTCGGCAAGCCCGTCGAGTTTCGCTGGAACCAGCTGCTGAGCTTCGATGCGTGCGTGCAGTGCGGTAAGTGCGAAGCGGCGTGTCCCGCGTTTGCGGCAGGCCAGCCGCTCAATCCGAAGAAGCTGATTCAGGATCTCGTGACAGGCATGGTCGGCGGCACGGACGCAGCGTATGCGGGCAGCCCGACGCCTGGCATCAAGGTCGGCCAGCATGGCGGCGATCCGCAGCGTCCCATTATCTCCAGCCTGATCGAAGCCGATACGGTGTGGTCATGCACGACGTGCCGCGCTTGCGTCCACGAATGCCCGATGCTGATCGAACACGTGGACGCGATCGTCGACATGCGTCGCAACCAGACGCTCGTACACGGCACGGTGCCGGGCAAGGGGCCCGAAGTGCTCGCGAATCTGCGCGAGACGGGCACGATGGGCGGCTACGACAAGGCGGCGCGCTACGACTGGTCAGTCGATCTGAGTTCGCCTGTCGCGCAACCGGGCAAGGCTGTCGATGTGCTGCTCGTCGCTGGCGAAGGCGCGTTCGACATGCGCTATCAGCGCACGTTGCGCTCGCTCGTCAAGGTGCTGAACAAGGCGGGCGTCAATTACGCGGTGCTGGGTGGCGAAGAAACGGATACGGGCGATGTCGCGCGTCGTCTTGGTGACGAAGCCACATTCCAGCGCATGGCGAAGCAGATGATGGGTACGCTCGCGACGCTCGATTTCAAGCGCATCGTCACCGCCGATCCGCACGTGATGCACAGCCTGCGCAACGAATATCGCGCGCTCGGCGGCCGCTATGACGTGCTGCATCACACGACGTTCCTCGCGGAACTCGTCGCAAGCGGCAAGCTGGCGCCGAAAGCCATCGCCGCGTTCAACGACAAGACGATCACGTATCACGATCCCTGCTATCTGGGCCGCTACAACGGCGAAACGGAAGCGCCGCGCCAGTTGCTGAAGACGATCGGCATCAAGGTCGTCGAGATGGAACGGCATGGCAAGCGCGGCCGTTGCTGCGGCGGTGGCGGTGGCGCGCCGCTGACGGATATTCCCGGCAAGCAGCGCATTCCCGATATCCGCATCGCCGATGCGCGCACGATCGGCGCGGACGTGGTCGCGGTGGGCTGCCCGAACTGCACGGCGATGCTCGAAGGCGTGGTCGGTCCGCGTCCCGAGGTGCTCGATGTGGCTGAACTCGTTGCGGCCGCGCTGGAGTGAACGATGAATACGACTATCAAACGTATCGATCCGCGCCGGCCCTTCGTCATCACGGCAGCAGGACTGAAGCGCATCACGCTCGGCGCGGAGCATGTCGCGGGTGCATCGACTGATCACGCGCTGCATGCTGGCGGGCACGGCCATGCCACGGTCAAGACGCTGCGCACCACGCAAGCGCCGCAACGTACGCTGCTTGTCGTTGCGCACAGCGACCGTGGCGGTCTCGACGATCACGCACGTCAGGCGCTGGCAGCTGCCGCGCTGATCGCGGACGCGGCGACGCAAGTTGCGCTGCTGGTGCTCGGCGAACTGAAGGATGACGCCGCCGCGCTTGGCGCGGACAAGGTGATCGAACTGCCGTCGTTTGACCGCCGCACGTTCGCGCCTGAACGCGAAGTGCAAGCCGTGGCGGCATGCGTCGCGCAACTCGCGCCCGCGCACATTTTCATGCCCGACAACGCGACGGGCGACGGCGATCTCGGCCGGCGCTATGCGGCGCTGGCGGGCGCAAGCATCGCGACGCATGTGGTGCAGATCGACGCGAAGCAGGTGTCGACGTATGCGCAGGCGAAAAAGGCCTACGCGACGCGCGCACTGCCCGACGTGATTTTGCTTGCTGCAGGCGCGGTCGATACGCGGCTGCCGTTTATCGGCGCAGGCGAGCGGCTTGAACTCACGGCATTCGCTCAAACGAACGACGCGTCGAACGGCGCATACCGTGATCTGGGTATCGAGGAAATCGACGCCGCGCAGGTCGCGCTCGAAGAGGCGGACTTCATCGTGTCGGCGGGTAACGGCGTGACGGATGTTGCCGCGTTCGAAAAGCTCGCGAGCACGTTCGGCGCGGCAATCGGCGCGAGCCGCGTCGCCGTCGACAACGGCATGTTCACGCGCGACAAGCAGATCGGCGCGACGGGCAAGACCGTCGAGGCGAGCGTCTACATTGCGTTCGGCATTTCGGGCGCGGTGCAGCACTTGCAGGGCATCAAGGATTGCCGCCACGTGATCGCGGTGAATCTGGATGGCAGCGCGCCCATCGTCAAGCGCGCGAACCTGACGATCATCGGCGATACGCAGGCGACCATCGCGTCGCTGATCGACGAGATCGACCGGGCGCGCTCGGGCCGTGGCGCGGGCGCTGCGCCCGTTGTGAAGCAGATCGTCGAAGGAGTCGCGGCATGAACGGCAAGCTCGAAAAAATCGCGGTGCTCGTGTCGGTCGGCAAGCATCCTGTCAGCGGCGTCGCGCGCTATAGCCGTAACGATGCCGCCGCGCTGGAAATCGGCCGCCAGCTGTCGAGCCAGCACGCCGCGCGACTCGACGTGCTGCATGCGGGCGATCCGGGTAATCCCGCACTCGAAGAGTACCTGGCGCTCGGCGCGGAGCGCGTCGAAGTGCTGACGTGCGCAGACAACGGAGACGCCGTGGGCCTGCTCGCAGCCCGGCTCAAAGGCTATGACCTCGTGCTGACGGGCACCTGTGCCGAAGGCGCGTTCGACAGCGGCATGCTGCCCTACCGGCTCGCGGACGCGCTGCAGGTCCCGCTAGTCGGCACGGCTGTCGAAGTGTCGATTGCAGGCGGCCGCGCGACGGTGCGGCAATTCTTGCCGAAGGGCGTGCGCCGCCGCGTCGAGGTCGCGCTGCCCGCCGTCGTCGCCGTGCATCCGCTCGCGACTGTCACGCCACGCTATGCGTACGCGCGGCTACGCGCCGGCTCGATCGCGCCTCAGCGCGTGGAGGCGGGCGCCGACGCGGAAGCGGCGCAATGGACGCTCGCGCCCGTCACGCGCAAGCCGGTCCGGCTCGCGGCCGCCGAGAAGCGCACGGGCCATGCCCGCATGCTGTCCGCGACGACCACGGAAAGCCGGGGCGGCAGCGTCGTAATTGAAGGGACTTCGGTCGAAAAAGCACAAGTGATACTCGATTATTTGCGCGAGCATCAACTCATCGAATACTGATTTTGCGCCGCACCCACACGGCCTCGGAACCCGGAGCACACATGAAAGTATCGGCAGACATTCGCGCGCTCGTCGATCGGCGCAAGAAGGGTTACAGCCTCGAAGCACCGTTTTATCTGAGCGAAGAAATTTTCTCGCTCGATATGGACGCGATTTTCCGTCAACACTGGATTCAGGTCGCCGTCGAGCCGGACATTCCCGAGCCGGGCGATTACGTGACCGTCGAACTGGGCAACGATTCGATCCTGATCGTGCGCGACGACGACATGCAGGTGCGCGCATTCCACAATGTGTGCCGCCATCGCGGCGCGCGTCTGTGCAACGAGGACAAGGGGTCAGTTGGCAATATCGTGTGTCCGTATCACAGCTGGACATACAACCTCGCGGGCGAGCTGATGTTCGCCGAGCACATGGGCGAGAAGTTCGACCGCTGCAAGCACAGCCTGAAGAGCGTGCATGTCGAGAACCTTGCCGGTCTGATTTTCGTGTGCCTCGCGCAAGAGCCGCCCGTCGATTTCGCCGTGATGCGCGCCGCGATGGAGCCGTATCTGCTGCCGCACGATCTGCCGAACTGCAAGATTGCCGCGCAGATCGACATCATCGAGAAAGGCAACTGGAAGCTCACGATGGAGAACAACCGCGAGTGCTACCACTGCGTCGCGAACCATCCCGAGCTGACCATTTCGCTCTACGAGTACGGCTTCGGCTATCAGCGCTCGCCCGCGAACGCGGAAGGCATGGATGCATTCGAGCGCACCTGCATCGAGCGCGAGAAGCAGTGGGAAGAGATGGGTCTGCCTTCTGTTGAAATCGATCAGCTGTCGGACGTGACGGGTTTTCGCACGCAGCGTCTGCCGCTCGATCGCAGCGGTGAATCGCAGACGCTCGACGCGAAGGTCGCATCGAAGAAGTTGCTCGGCGGATTCGAGCAGGCCGACCTGGGCGGGCTGTCGTTCTGGACACAGCCGAATTCGTGGCATCACTTCATGAGCGATCACATCGTGACGTTCTCGGTGATTCCGCTGTCGGCGGGCGAAACGCTGGTGCGCACCAAATGGCTCGTACACAAGGACGCGGTGGAAGGCGTCGATTACGACGTAGCGAATCTCACGGCCGTGTGGAACGCGACCAACGACCAGGACCGTACGCTCGTCGAATTTTCGCAGCGCGGCGCATCGAGCAGCGCATACGAGCCGGGTCCGTATTCGCCGTACACGGAAGGGCTCGTCGAGAAGTTCAGCGACTGGTATGTGCAGCGCCTTGCGGCGCATGTCGAGAGCCCGGTGGCGGAGCAACGCACGATCAACATCAAGGCCGTTTAAGGCCGGCTGCAGATAAAACCAACCGGATGCCTGGCGGCAAGTGGAGCAAGCAATGATGCGCGATGCAGCAACCTTCGGACCCGTCGAAAGCCGCGTGACGAAGCCCGAATTCTGGAGCGCGTTGCCGGCGCGCTGGACGAGCGATGTCGAGGAAACGCTGGTCTGCTGCCAGGTTCGTCAGGAGACGCACGACGTGAAGAGTTTTTTCTTCCGTTCGCCGGAAGGCCGTGCGTTCGTGTTCGAGCCGGGGCAGTTCATCACACTGGAGCTGGAGATCGACGGCGAGACGATCAATCGCTGCTACACGATTTCATCGTCGCCGACGCGGCCGCATACGATTTCGATCACGGTGAAGCGTGTGCCTGGCGGCAAGGTGTCGAACTGGCTGCACGATAACCTACAGGCGGGTGCGCGCGTGCGGGTGCTGGGGCCGGCGGGTGAGTTTACGTGCGCGCGGCATCCGGCGCGGAAGTATCTGTTTTTGTCTGCTGGTTCCGGCATTACTCCGTTGATGTCGATGAGTCGCGCGCATCATGAGTTGAGCGAGGATCGCGATATCGTGTTTGTGCATAGCGCTCGCACGCCGGATGACATTATCTTCTCGCGGGAGCTTGATCTGATTGCTTCTAATCAGGTTAATTTCAGGACTTCGTTTGTTTGTGAGCGGGTTGGGAGTCGGACTAACTGGCCAGGTGTTACCGGGTTTTTGACGCTGCCGCTGCTGAAGCTGATTGCTCCGGATTTTATGGAGCGGGAGATCTTTACCTGCGGTCCTGCGCCTTATATGCAGGCTGTGCGCAATCTGCTCGATGAGGCGGGGTTTGATCGCAAGCAGTATCACGAAGAGAGTTTTTCTTTCGAGACGTTGATCGAGAATGAGCCTGAAGTTGCGGCTGAAGTGCTTGAGGCTGAAGAGAAGGCTAATGGTGCTGCAAATGGCACGCAAATGTTCTCGGTGAGCTTTTCACGCAGTAATCGTTCGATTGAATGTGGGTCGTCGCAACATGTGCTGGATGCGGCCCGGCAGGCCGGAGTGCGGTTGGCCGCTTCCTGTACACAAGGGATGTGCGGCACCTGCAAGGTGAAGCTCGTGTCTGGCCAGGTGGAGATGAAGCATAACGGTGGGATTCGGCAGCGGGAAATTGATCAGGGGATGGTGTTGTTGTGCTGTAGTAAGCCTTTGAGTGATCTCGTGGTGGATAAGTGAGTTTTTTTGTCTGCGACGGCTGATTGGTTTGCTTGATTTTCTTCTGGCATCCGCGAATTGTTGGCTTGCTTCAAGCGTCGCCCCTGTGCGGGGCGGCACCTACTTTTCTTTGCCGCCGCAAAGAAAAGTAGGCAAAAGAAAGCGGCTAACACCGCTAATTCTTGTGTTTGCCTGAGGGCCCCCAAAGGGTCTTACGCTTCGCACGGCAGCCTTTCTGTTTGCGTGCGTTGCCAACGCTTCGAATGAACGCCTCACCCGCCTCGAATGCCCGTACCCGGGCAAGCGGCAGCGAACGGTATGTGCCGCCCAGGTGGCAAACTGTGTGTAGGTTGTCGCGTCGTACACGTTAGCGCTCTTACTGGTGGGACGCATGCGCTATCGGTCCGAAGTGTGGCGTGTGTGGCACTACGCCCTACACACAGTTTGCCACCTGGGCGGCCGTGGAACATCTGGCATGGCGTGTCGCAACGCGAGCGCGTGAAGCGGGTGAGGCGCACCGCAAGAGCGTTGGCAACGAGTATGGGTCACGTGATTGCCGTGTGAAGCGTAAGACCCTGTGGGGGCCCTCAGGCAAACACAAGAATTGGCGGTGTTAGCCGCTTTCTTTTGCCTACTTTTCTTTGCGGCGGCAAAGAAAAGTAGGTGCCGCCCCGCACAGGGGCGACGCTTGAAGCACGCTAACAAAACGCGGATGCCAGCGCAAAGGCAAAGAAACCAAACTGGCCGCGCCACGAAGGCATAACGCGGATGCCAGCGCAAACCATAGCGAACCACCCAGCGTCGCAGACAAAAAAACCATGCGTCGCATACAGACAAGTAAACGTCGCAAACCCGACCACCTGATGCATTCTGGTTAGCGATTCTAAAGCCACACCGCGGCAAGCGGCCACAAGGAGATCGACCATGAAGCACCTTAAAAAACTGATGTTATGCGGGGCGCTACTCGCCGCAATGAGCGCAATCGGCACGGGCACCGCGGCAGCGGACACCAAACCGACGATCAAAATCGGCTACGTCGAAGGCTGGGACGACAGCGTCGCCACATCGAACGTCGCTGCACAGATCATCGAAAAACGCCTCGGCTACCCAGTGCAACTCGTGCCCGTAGCGGCAGGCATCATGTGGCAGGGCGTGGCGCGCGGCGACCTGGACGCGACTCTCTCGGCGTGGCTGCCCGTCACGCACGGCGCGTACTGGGATCAGTTCAAGGGCAAGGTGCAAGACCTGGGCGCCAACTTCAACGACGCAAAGATCGGCCTGATCGTGCCCGCCGACGTGCCGGAAAAAACCATCGCCGATCTGCAGGCGCATAAGGCCGACTTCGGCGGACGCATCGTCGGCATCGACGCCGGCGCAGGCGTCATGAAGAAAACCTCGGATGCCATCAAGGCCTACAACCTCGACTATCAACTGATGCCGAGTTCGGGCAGCGCAATGACCGCGGAACTCGCGCGCTCGATGAATGCCAATAAACCCGTGATCGTTACAGGCTGGATTCCGCACTGGATGTTTGCCAAGTGGAAGCTGAAGTTCCTCGAAGACCCGAAGAAGGTGTACGGCGAATCCGAACACGTGGATAGCGTCATCAATCCGGGCCTCGATACGAAGGCACCGCAAGTAGTCGCGTTTCTGAAGAAATTTCAATGGAAGCCGGGCGAAATCGACAGCGTCATGCTGGCGACAGAGAACGGCGCCAAGCCTGCCGACGCAGCCGGATCGTGGATCGCCGCACACGGCGACCGCGTGAACAGCTGGGTAGGCGGAGCACAATAACCGTCCTTCCCTAACGCGTTCTGACGAGCGTTTTGTGATGGTGCAGGTGCGCTGCGCGCGCATCTGCATCACCGATGTATGTTTCGGTTGTTCGTGTTCCAGCCAGCGCGCAGGCTCCTTCTTACTACAGATGGAGACACTGGATGGATCAGGCAAGACTGCGTACCCGCAGTATCGAAGGCGCTAACGACGGCGCCGCGCATGAAGGTCATTCGCTGCAACGCGGCCTGACCTGGAAAGACGCTTTCTGGGTGACGAGCGGCGTGCCCGGCGGTGTGCTGTTTACGATCGGCGGCGTATCCGCAACGATCGGTCAACCCGCGTGGGCCATATGGGTCGCGGCGATCCTGATGGGCCTGATTCAAAGCGCGACTTACGCCGAAATTTCAGGGCTTTTCCCGCACAAGTCGGGCGGCGCGTCCGTATACGGCGCGATGGCCTGGGTGCGCTACAGCAAGACCATCGCGCCCGTTTCCGTGTGGTGCAACTGGCTCGCCTGGTCGCCGATGCTCGCTTTGGGCACGGGCCTCGCCGCCAATTACGCGCTCTCCAGCCTCTATGCGCCCGATGCCGCGATCAATACGTGGCGTCTGACACTGCTCGATCTCAGCTTCATCAAACAAGGGCTGTCGCTGCGCATCAACGCGACGTTTATCATCGCAGCGATCTTTCTGCTGATCACATTCAAGCTGCAGCATAGCGGCGCGTCGAAAGCCGCGAAGACGCAGCGCATTCTCGGCATTGCATCGCTTGCACCCTTGCTGATCGTCGGTATCGTGCCGTTCGTGACGGGCGACGTGCCCGCGGTGCATCTGTGGCCGCTGCTGCCGCTCGGACACGATGCGCAAGGCAACGTGACGGCGTCGACGTTCGGCTCGTGGAATGGCGCGGGCATCACGATGGCGTTCGGCGCGATGTTCATGGCGGGCTGGGCCGCGTACGGCTTCGAGACGGCCGTCTGCTACACGCGCGAGTTCCGCGATCCGCGCAGCGACACGGTAAAAGCAATCTTCTGGTCGGGCATGGCGTGCCTGGTCGTGATGACGCTGGTGCCGCTCGCGTTTCAGGGTGTGTTGGGCACGAAGGGCATGCTCGATCCGAAGATCGCCGACGGCACGGGCGTGGCTGCCGCAATGGCGCATATGGTCGGCGGCGGCGCGCTGATGTTCGACGTGGTCGTCATCATGCTGATGCTGACCATCCTGCTGATCGTGATGACGTCGATGATGGGCTCGTCGCGCACGCTGTATCAGGCATCCGTCGATGGCTGGCTGCCGAAGTATCTGTCGCACGTCAACGAGCACGGCGCGCCGACGCGGGCGATGTGGACCGACCTCGGCTTCAATCTGATCCTGCTGCTGATGTCGGACTACATGACGGTGCTGTCGATCTCGAACGTCTGCTACATGATCTTTGTGTTCCTCAATCTGCAATCGGGCTGGATTCACCGGCTGGATCGCGCGGATGCGGATCGACCGTTCCGTTGTCCGGCGTGGCTGCTCGCCGCGGGCGCGCTGTGTGGCTATCTGGATCTCGCGTTCATCGGCGCGGGTGCGGACATGCAGGGCGTGGGAACGATGCGCAATGGACTGATCGCGATGCTGCTGATCGTGCCCGTGTTCATGTTCCGCCACTACGTGCAGGATCGCGGGCGTTTCCCCGCGCGCATGCAGCAGGATATGGAGTGGAAAGGCGGATTGCGGCCCGCTGGCCTGCGTGGTTTGCTGCCGTATGGCGCTTTACTGCTCGCCGTGTTCGTCGTATGGTTCTCGCACTATCTGGCGAAGCCGTTCCTTTGATAGCCTTTAAGTGATGCCGCCGCCGCGTCCGTCTTGCAGCGCGGCGGCTTCTGTTTTCAGAGCACGACAGTTCGGTCGCCGTTGATGAACACACGCCGTTCGACGAACGCCTTCACGGCGCGCGCCAGCGTGATGCATTCGACGTCCCGGCCCACGGCCAACAGGCGCTCAGGCCCATACGAATGGTCGACGCGCTGCACTTCCTGCTCGATGATTGGGCCTTCGTCGAGATCGTCGGTGACGAAGTGCGCCGTCGCGCCGATCAGCTTGACGCCGCGCGCGTGCGCCTGATGATAAGGCCGCGCGCCCTTGAAGCCGGGCAGGAACGAGTGATGGATATTGATCGCGCGGCCCGCGAGCTTGCGGCTCGTTTCGTCGGAAAGAATCTGCATATAGCGCGCGAGAATCATCAGTTCCGCGCCGCTCGATTCGAACAGGTCGAGAATTTGCGCTTCCTGTTGCTGCTTCGTTTCAGGCGTCACAGGCAAATGATGGAACGGCAAACCATGCTGCACGGCAAGCGGCTCGAAGTCGGGATGATTCGATGCAATGCCGGCGATGTCCATTTTCAGTTCACCCATTCGCCAGCGGAATAGCAGGTCGGCGAGGCAATGCTCGAGCTTCGACACCATGATCAGTACTTTGGGCCGCGTGTCGAGATCGTGCATCGCCCATTGCATATCGAAGTCGGCGGCGATGGGGTGGAACTCGCGCCGCAACGTATCGATATGCAGCGCCGCTTCGGGCGCGCTCGCCACGCCATGAAACACGCAGCGCACGAAAAAGCGCTCGCTGATGTCGTCGTCGAACACCGTGAGTTCGTCGATATAGCAGTGATGCCGATCGAGAAAGCCGACGACGGCAGCAACCTGGCCGGCGGCGCTCGGGCAGGAAAGGGTCAGCGCGAACTGATGCGGGCGATCGGTGGTGGGCATGCGGGTCCTCTGTCATTCGATATGGGATTCCCGCATGACCGTGCCATTGAACCTGTAGCGCAGCGCGACGCGGCAAGCGGGATGATCAAGTAAATCAGCCCAATTTGCGCGCGCATAGAACCGATGCGCCGTGCTCGTGGTATCGGAACGTCAGGCGTGCGCGTGCTCGCCGACGTCGATCAGTTCGTTGAAAAGCCAGCGCCGGAAGAGCGGCACGGCGGCCGGCGCGGGGCGCGCGGGCGGGCAGACGAGGTAATAACCGCGCTCCGTGGTCACGGGCGTGTCGAGCAGGTGTACGAGCAGGCCGGATGCGATGAGTTCGTCTGTCAGCGGCGTCCAGCCGAGCGCGACGCCCTGGCCCATCAGCGCGGCCTGCACGACGAGCGAATAACTGTTGAACATCATCCCCTGGCTGTCTTCCGGCGCTGGCAGACCGTGCGCGGCGAACCATGTGTTCCAGGCAAGCCAGCGCTCGGGGTCGGTGGGCTGCACGTGTAGTAGCGGCAATGCGGCGAGATCCGCGGCAACGCGTACGGATGCGTGAAGTTCGCGGAACGCGGGCGAGCAGACGGGCGTGACGGCTTCGGCGAAAAGGCGCGTCGACGTGCAGGGCGGCCAATGGCCGTCGCCGAATGCTATGGCGATATCCGCGTGGTCGCGATGCGGATCATAGCCGAGTTGTGAGGTGACGATCTTCACGTTGACGCCGGGCATCGACGCCTTGAGGCGTGCCAGGCGCGGCATCAGCCAGTAGGTGGCGAAGCCGGCGTCGGTGAGGATCGTCAATGCGCCCGTTGCGCGGCGCGCGCGGATGTCGGCTGTCGCTTCGCGGATCGTGTCGAGACCGCTGCGCACGGCTTCATAGAGCAACGCGCCTTCGGGCGTGAGCGTCACGCCGCGATGGCCGCGCTCGAATAGTGGCGCGCCGAGGTCTTCTTCGAGCTGCACGATGCGCTGGCTCACGGCGGGCTGCGTCGAGCCGAGCTCGCGCGCGGCGGCCGTGAAGCTCGCGAGGCGCGCGGCCGATTCGAAGGCCGATAAGGTCTGCATCGGCGGAAGACGGTCTGGTCCCGGCATAACATCCCCTTATGGGCCGATAAGCGCACGCCGCCTTCACAACGGTTTAATGAGCGGCAATAGTGACATGCAGGCGGCGCTCGTTGCACTGCAAGCGCCCCACCTCGAAGCGTAACCCCACGATTCTAATCCGCCCCGCCCATGAGCCTTAATACAAAGCAGAATATCGTTATCCTGATGGCGGACCAGATGACGCCGTTTGCGCTGCGCGCATATGGCAATCAGGTCTCGCTGACGCCGCGCATCGATGCGCTGGCGAAAGAAGGCGTCGTATTCGATTCCGCGTACTGCGCGAGCCCGCTGTGCGCTCCGTCGCGCTTTTCGATGATGGCGGGCAAATTGCCCGCCGCAATCGGTGCTTACGATAACGCCGCCGAATTGCCCGCGCAAACGCTGACGTTCGCGCATTACCTGCGGGCGGCGGGCTACCGGACGATCCTCTCGGGCAAGATGCATTTCTGCGGCCCCGACCAGTTGCACGGTTTCGAGGAGCGCCTGACCACCGACATCTATCCCGCCGATTTCGGCTGGGTGCCGGACTGGGATCGTCCGGACGTGCGGCCAAGCTGGTATCACAACATGAGTTCTGTGCTGGACGCCGGCCCATGCGTGCGCACGAACCAGCTCGATTTCGACGACGAAGTGACCTACACGACGCGTCAGAAGCTATACGACATCGTGCGCGAGCGTGCGGCGGGCGGCGACGCGCGGCCGTTTTGCCTCGTCGCGTCGCTCACGCATCCGCATGATCCTTACGCGATTCCGCAGCAATACTGGGACCTGTACCGCGATGAAGAGATCGACATGCCGCGCGTAACACTGACGCGCGAAGAGAGCGATCCCCATTCGAAGCGTCTGCGCGATGTTTACGAAGCGGATATCACGCCGCCGACTGAACAACAGGTTCGCGACGCACGACACGCGTACTATGGCGCGCTCTCATATGTCGATGCGCAATTCGGCGCGATTCTCGACACGCTGAAAGCAACCGGCCTCGCCGACGATACGATCGTCATCGTCACATCGGATCACGGCGAAATGCTCGGTGAACGCGGGCTCTGGTACAAGATGACATGTTTTGAAGGTGGCGTGCGCGTGCCGCTGATCGTGCATGCGCCAAAGCACTATCGTGCGCATCGCGTGGCTGCATCGGTCTCGCACGTCGATCTTCTGCCGACTCTGGTCGAAATGGCAACGGGCGCCCGGTGCGTGGAATGGCCCGATTCCGTGGATGGACAGAGCCTTATCCCGCATCTGCACAACGACGGCGGCCACGACGAAGCGATTGTCGAGTACTTCGCGGAAGGCGCAATTGCGCCGATGGTGATGATCCGGCGCGGCAAGTACAAGTTCATTCATACGCCCGTCGATCCCGATCAGCTCTACGATCTTGCGGACGATCCACAGGAGCGCGTGAACCTCGCGCAAGATCCGAAGAATGCCGCGCTCGTCGACGCATTTCGCAAGGAGATCGCGCAGCGCTGGAACATTCCCGCACTGTATCAAGCGGTGATCGCGAGCCAGCGCCGCCGGCGCTTTCATTTCGAAGCGACGACGCAAGGCACGATCCGCTCATGGGACTGGCAGCCATTCAACGACGCAAGCCAGCGCTACATGCGCAATCACATTGAACTCGATACGCTCGAAGCGATGGCGCGGTATCCACGCGTCGTCAGCGGCTAATGACAGGCAAGAGAGAGAAAACTTCAATACGGGAGTCCACGATGAACATACGCTGGAGAAGTTCGCTTGCGAAGGCCGCATTGATACTTGCTGCATGCGGCATTGCTTTGACAGGTTCGTCGCATGCAGCAGAGCCCCAAAGCTGCACGCAAGTCCGGATGGCCGACCCCGGCTGGACCGATATCGATGCGACGAACGCAGTCACGGGCGTGCTGCTGAAGGCGCTTGGCTATCAGCAGAACGTGTCGAACCTGTCGGTGCCGATCACGTATCAGGGTCTGAAAAAAGGGCAAATCGACGTGTTTCTGGGCAACTGGATGCCCGCGCAAGGTCCGCTCGTCAAGCCGTTCGTTGATGAACGTTCGATCGACGTGCTGCATGCGAATCTGACCAATGCGAAGTTCACGCTTGCCGTTCCCGACTATGTCGCCGCCGCGGGCGTGCATTCATTCGCCGATCTCGTCAAGCACGCCGACCAGTTCAACGGAAAGATCTATGGCATCGAGCCAGGTGCGCCTGCCAATCAGAACATCAAGAAAATGATTTCCGATAAGGCATTTGGTCTCGGCGACTGGAAGATCGTCGAGTCGAGCGAAACGGGGATGCTGACGCAGGTCGAGCGCGCGGTGCGAGACAAGCAATGGATCGTGTTTCTCGCGTGGGAACCGCATCTGATGAACACGAAATTCCATTTGACCTATCTGTCGGGCGGTGACGCGTATTTCGGCCCGAACTACGGTGGCGCGACGGTGAATACCGTAACGCGTGCGGGTTTTTCCGGCCAATGCACGAATCTCGCCAGGCTCTTTCAACAATTGACATTCAATGTTGATCTGGAAAACCAGATCATCACGAATGTGCTGCAAAACAAGGTGGATATCAATACCGCGGCGTCGAATGCGCTGAAAGGCAATCCCGCTTTGTTAAATACATGGCTCAAAGGCGTGACGACCACGAATGGCGGCGACGGATTGCAGGCAGTGCAGGCGCAACTCGGCATTCATTGAATCGGCATTGTCGAGACTGTCAAATGGCGCGCGGTTCCGCAAGGGGCCGCGCGCTTTTCTTATGCGGTATGCGTGTTCGTTTTGTTGCGTGTGTCGCTAACAGACCAAAGTACGTCGTGTTTGGTCGAGTTGCCTGAAAAATGGATTTGTACTGTGCATTCATCGTCGTGCGAATTGCACAAGCCGCGAAGTCCGGTTCGCATCCCTATCCCCCTCAGACTCAGGCAAGAGAGAACCACACAATGAAAAAGCTGAATGCCGCCGCACTGACAGGCGTCGCGCTCGCGCTCGCTGGAATGTCGAACGCGAGTCACGCGCAGAGCAGTGTCACGTTGTATGGGATCATCGACGCGGGCATTACCTGGGTCAACAATACAGGCGGCTCGCACGTCGTGAAGTTCGACGACGGCATCTCATATGGCAACCGCTTCGGCATCAAGGGCACGGAAGATCTGGGCGGCGGCTTGCAGGCGGTGTTCGTGCTCGAAAGCGGCTTTCACCTCGGCAATGGGCAACTGGGCTTCGGCAGTGCGCTGTTCGGGCGTCAGGCGTATGTGGGGCTGAAGAACCAGTGGGGCACGCTGTCGTTCGGCAATCAGCTGGATATGACGGAAGAGATGGTGTACCTGTACAACATCTCGGCGTGGGGGAGCGGCTACGCGATTCACCAGGGCGACTTCGACCGCTTCAATGGCGACCGGCTGCCCAATTCGGTGAAGTTCCTGTCGAATGAATTCGCCGGCTTCATGTTCGGCGGCATGTACTCGTTCGGCAACGTTGCAGGCGATTTCCACCAAGACAGCGCATGGAGCGTCGGCGCACACTATGCGAATGGACCGTTCACGATGGGCGCGGCCTATACGCAACTGAACAATCCGCACGGCATCTACGCCTTCGATCCGTACGCGATGCTCGGCGTACACACTTTTCTCGGCCAGCAGACGGTTACCGTCGATCCGGCGACAGGCGCGAGAACCGATCTCTTTTCGAGCAACCCATTTCCTGTCGACAAGCAGGGCACATTCGGCGTCGGCTCGAGCTACGCGATCGGCGACGTGACACTGATGGGTAACTTCACCTATACGACGATCAAGGGCCTGGGCGTCACGTCGCACATGAAGGTGGGTGAAGGCGGCGCGAGCTGGCAGGTGACGCCGGCGTTCAGCGTGATCGGCGGCTACCAGTATACGAACTTCGAAGGACATCACTGGAATCAGGGTTCGCTCGGCGCGCACTATCTGCTGTCCAAGCGCACGGACGTCTATATTTCAGGCGATTATCTGAAGGCGTCGAGCGGCGTGGATGCGGTGATCGGCTATAGCTTCACGCCGTCCACCACGACGACACAGGCCGATGTACGTATCGGCATGCGGCACTCGTTCTGATGCCTGTTTGATTTGCCTTGTCCGCAAAGGGCAAGGCAAATCGATCAAAAAGACACTACATTCAAGGCACTGCGGTCTCTAGTGTCGTATTCGCATTGCCACCGGCAGTATGACGCAGCGGACTCCGGTCGCTGCGCGGACTCGCGCCGAACCGCGCGCGATAGGTCCGCGAGAAGTGCGACGGCGACTCGAATCCGCACGCAACACAGATGGCCGTAATCGACATATCAGTCTGCCTCAAAAGCTCGCGCGCGCGATCCAGCCGCAATTGCAGATAGAAATGGGTCGGCGTGTCCTTTAGCGACGAACAAAAAAGCCGCTCCAGCTGTCTGCGCGTGACGCCGATTTCCTGCGCGAGATCGGCGGGCGCAAGCGGTTCTTCCATGTTCTGTTCCATTACGCCGATCACCTGAATCAGCTTGCGGTTATGCACGCCGTAACGCGCGGCGATTTCCATACGCTGATGATCGGAGCGTTGGCGAATGCGGCTCACGACGAATTGTTCGGAGATCGACGAAGCGAGCGCCGCGCCGTGACTGCGCGAGATCAGGTCGAGCATCATGTCGATCGAAGCGGTGCCGCCCGCGCACGTGATGCGCCGCGCGCCGATCTCGAATAGCTCTTCGCTCGCATCCACCGACGGGTAGCGCTCGCGGAATGCGGAGAGCGCTTCCCAATGCAGGGTCACGCTGTCGGTTGCGCGCAGCAGTCCCGCTTCGGCCAGAATAAAGGCGCCCGTGTCGATGCCGCCGAGCGTCGCGTGCGCGTGGTCGAGCCGTCGGAGCCAGTCGCCGAGCGTGCGGTTGTAACACGCAAGCGGATCGAACCCCGCGACGATAAAGACCGTTCGCGCATGATCGACATCGCCGAATGCGGCTTCGGCATTCATCGAAATGCCGTTGCTCGCGGCCACGGGCGCGCCGTCCACGCTCAGGATATGCCAGCGATAAAGGTTCTCGCGAAAGCGGTTCGCGACGCGCAAAGGCTCGATAGCCGACATGAAGCCAAGAGCCGAAAAGCCCGGCAGCAGCAGAAACGAAATGTCTTCGGGCATCGCTCGATCTTCTGGATGTCAGGTTGGCCGGATTCGTCGAATCCGGCGAGCGTAGCAAGCAGCATGCAATGCGGCAAGCCGACAAAAATCCATGCTCGTATGGCGCAGCGCACCAATCGTGCCGACGCATGCTGGTTTTCCCTCATGGTCGCGCGCAAGCAAGAACGGGTCGCTGATAGTCGATTTTGCCGGAATATGGATTTGTACCTTTAATGCACGTCGCGTCTTTCCAGGGTCGTCTCACTCGCCGCCTGCCACGCGGGCGTTCTAGAACATTACGAGCTGTGTCGAAGGGGATCGTCATGAAGTTGATCATCAAAGCCGTTTCCGCATGTCTTGCCGGCCTTCTGGCCGCACTGTCGCTGCCCGCTCTCGCGCAGGACCCGCCGAGCTGCCGCGCCGTCCATTTCGCGGATATCGGCTGGACCGACATCACGTCGACGACGGCACTCGCGTCGACGGTGTTCGAAGGGCTGGGTTATCAACCGGTGACGACGGTGGCATCCGTGCCGATCTCGTTTGCCGGATTGAAGAGCAAGCAGCTAGACGTCTCGCTCGGGTACTGGTGGCCCGTACAGGAAAAGGCGATTGCGCCGTTCGTCGACGCGAAGTCGATCAACGTCTTGCAGCCGCCTAATCTGACGGGCGCAAGGGCGACGTTTGCCGTGCCCACTTACGAGTACGACGCGGGACTGAAGACTTTCGCCGATATCGCGAAGCATCGCGCGGAACTCGACGGAAAGATCTATGGCATCGAGCCGGGCAGCAGCGCGAATGCCGCAATCCAGAAGATGATTGCGACCAATCAGTTCGGTCTGGGCGGATTCAAGCTGATCGAATCGAGCGAGGCGGGCATGCTCGTGACCGTCGACCGCGCGGTGCGCGAGAAGAAATGGGTGGTCTTTCTGGGTTGGCAGCCGCATCCGATGAACATTCAGCTCGATATGAAATACCTGAGCGGGAGCGAAGGCGTGTTCGGTCCGAACGATGGCGAAGCGCGTGTCTATACGCTGACTTCACCGGACTTTCTGACGCGCTGCCCGAACGCTGGAAAGCTCGTGAGCAATCTTCGCTTTACCACGCAACTCGAGAACGTCGTGATGCAGTCGGTGATGAACAAGGAGAAACCCGCCGAAGCCGCTAAAGCGTATTTGAAAAAGAATCCGCAAGTACTCGACGAATGGCTCGCAGGCGTCAAGACGTATGACGGCAAGGATGGCTTGCCTGCCGTGAAAGCTTATCTCGGTCTTTGAGGTTCGACATTCGAATACGGAAAGTACTTTTCCATTGCAACTAATCAGACACCACAGTTAACAGGAATTGCACGCATGAACCATGAAGTGATCGTGACCTGCGCCGTCACGGGTGCAGGCGACACCGTCGGCAGGCATCCCGCCATTCCCGTCACGCCGAAACAGATCGCCGATGCCGCGATCGAAGCCGCGAAAGCAGGCGCAACCGTCGCGCATTGCCATGTGCGCGATCCGAAAACGGGACGCGGCAGCCGCGATCCGAATCTGTATCGCGAGGTCGTCGACCGCATTCGTTCCGCGGATACGGACGTCATCATCAATCTGACGGCGGGCATGGGTGGCGACCTGGAGATCGGTCCCGGCGAAGATCCGATGCGCTTCGGCGCAGGCACCGATCTGGTCGGCGGTCTGACGCGGCTTGCCCACGTTGAAGAGCTTTTGCCGGAGATCTGCACGCTCGATTGCGGCACGCTCAATTTCGGCGACGGCGACTATATCTACGTATCGACGCCCGCTCAATTGCGGGCGGGCGCGAAGCGCATTCAGGAACTCGGCGTCAAGCCGGAACTGGAGATCTTCGATACGGGCCACCTGTGGTTCGCCAATCAATTGCTGAAAGAAGGCCTGCTCGATGCGCCGCCGATGTTTCAACTGTGCCTCGGCATTCCGTGGGGCGCGCCCGCCGACACCACGACGATGAAGGCCATGGTCGACAACTTGCCGCCAGGCGCGCAATGGGCGGGCTTCGGCATCGGCCGGATGCAGATGCCGATGGTCGCGCAGGCGATGCTGCTCGGCGGTCACGTGCGCGTGGGTCTCGAAGACAACATCTGGCTCGACAAGGGCGTGCCTGCGAGCAATGGCTCGCTGGTCACGCGCGCCGTTGAAATCATCGAACGGCTTGGTGGCCGCGCGCTGACACCGGCGGAAGGCCGCAAGAAACTCGGCTTGCCTGCACGTGGCGAACGGCTGCTTGAAAAGCGTGCCGCGGAACAGTTCGCATAACGCGTTGAACTATTCGAGAGGATCATCGGCAATGGCAGTGATTACGGATATCAAGACTTTTGCAGCAATCGGCGCAGGTGTGATCGGCAGCGGCTGGGTGGCGCGTGCGCTCGCGCATGGGCTCGACGTTATTGCGTGGGACCCGGCGCCGGGCGCGGAGAAGCAGTTGCGCGACAACGTCGCGAATGCATGGCCCGCGCTCGAACGCGTCGGACTCGCGGCGGGTGCCTCACAGGAGCGTCTGCGTTTCGTTAAGACGATTGAAGCGTGCGTCGCGGATGCCGACTTCATTCAGGAAAGCGCGCCTGAACGCGAGGAATTGAAGCTCGCGTTGCATGAACAGATTAGCCGCGCGGCGAAGCCCGATGCGATCATCGCATCGTCGACATCGGGCCTGCTGCCGACTGATTTCTATGCGCGCGCGTTGCACCCCGAGCGCTGTATCGTCGGACATCCGTTCAACCCCGTGTATCTGTTGCCGCTTGTCGAAGTGCTGGGTGGTGAGCAAACCGCGCCTTCGACCGTCGACGCCGCAATGAGCATCTATCGCGCGCTCGGCATGCGGCCGCTGCATGTGCGCAAGGAAGTGCCGGGCTTTATCGCCGACCGGCTGCTCGAAGCGCTGTGGCGCGAGGCGCTGCATCTGGTCGACGAAGGCGTCGCGACGACAGGGGAAATCGACGATGCGATCCGCTTTGGCGCGGGCATCCGCTGGTCGTTCATGGGGACGTTCCTCACCTATACGCTCGCTGGCGGCGACGCAGGCATGCGGCATTTCATGCAGCAATTCGGGCCCGCGCTGGAATTGCCGTGGACGAAACTCGTCGCGCCGAAGCTGACGGATCAGTTGATCGATCGCGTGGTGGACGGAACGGCGGAGCAGGTCGGTCCGCGTTCGATCAAGCAACTCGAACGCTATCGCGACGAATGCATCACAAACGTGCTGTCCGCGATTGCGGAAACGAAAGCGCGTCATGGCTTGAGGGCCGACGAATAAGGTCGGGTAATATCTGTGCGTGTGCGGGGCATCGAAACAGATGTCCCGCGCGTGCAGTACCTCATTCAAAGCGACGGAGACATTCGCCATGCCGCGACACGCGGAATTGCCTGCGTATCACGACGTCGTGCGCGCCGAGTGGGTCGACTACAACGGCCATCTGCGCGACGCGTTCTATATGCTGATTTTCAGCTTCGCCACCGATGCGCTGATCGACCAGATCGGCCTCGACGACGCGGTGCGCAAAGCGCGTGGCCGCTCGATCTATACGCTCGAAGCGCACATCCACTATCTGCACGAAATCAAGGAAGGCGCCCGAGTGCGAGTCGAGATGCGCGTACTCGCGCATGACGCCAAGCGCATGCACCTGTACCTCGAAATGTTCGCTGGCGATGGCGCTGAAGCTGTCGCGGCGGGGGAGCAGATGCTGTTGCACGTCGACACCAGCGGGCCGCGTTCAGCGGTGTTCGACAGCGATGTCGAGGCGCGCGTGCGCGCGCTCGTCGATGCGCAAGCGGCGCTGCCTGCGCCGCGATACGCGGGGCGCGTGATTGGCTTGCCGGGGCAAACGCGCAAATAGCGCCGCGCGCATTCGCGTGCATGATCAGAAAAACACAAGCGGAGCACGCGACATGCTCGAACCTGAGATGGTTGCATTCGTCGAGCGCACGAAGGGGCTTTATCCGCGCGATCGATCTGCGTCGACGTTTGGCGAACAGCGGGCGGTGTACGAACGGTACGCCGCCGCGTTCACCCCGCCATTGCCCGATGGCGTCACGACTCACGACGCGCCTTTCACATCGCCCGATGGGCACACGTTCGGCGTGCGCCTGTATGCGCCCGCTGAGCACGCGCGGTCGGCGGGCACCGTGCTGTATTTTCATGGCGGCGGGTTCGTCGTCGGATCGCTCGACAGTCACGACCTGATCACGGCGCGCATCGCGGCGGATACCGGGTTGTGCGTGGTGGCCGTCGATTATCGGCTTGCGCCAGAGCACGCCGCGCCGGCCGCTCACGACGATTGCCTCGCCGTCACGCGCGCCGCGCTCGATGACCGCCTGCCGTTCGGTCCGCTACCGCGTTCGCTGCAACTGGCAGGCGACAGCGCGGGCGGCACGCTCGCGGCGAGTGTCGCGATGCGTCTGCGTGATGAGGGGAAAGCGGGTGTGCGCAGCGTCGCGCTGGTTTATCCGATGCTGGGCATCGAACCGCAATTGCCCGCGCGCAACTCGGAAGCCGATGCGCCCATGCTCACGCTTGCGGATGTGCGCCGCTGCGGCGCGCTGTATTGGGGCGGCCGGGCACACGGTTACGCGTGGACCGTTCCGCTCGAAGCATCACGCTATGATGGATTTCCGCCGACGCTTGCGATCGGCGTCGAGCACGATCCATTGCGCGACGATGCCCACGTCTTTGCAGAACGCATCCGTGCCGCGGGAGGGCAGGCGAGTGCGCCTGTCGGCATTGGCCTCGTCCACGGATCGTGGCGCGCGCTGGCGACGAGTCCCGGCGTGCAATGGATGCATCGCGAAGTGTGCCGCTTCCTCGTCGAACACGCTGGCGGTTGACGTCGGGAACCCCGACGATTGCCGATTGTTGCAAGAAACGTCGGTTATGCAGCGAATGCGTGCTCGAGCACTTCGGCCGCGATCATGGCAGAGGCGTTCGCGGGAGCGGGGCGTTCGGCTGGCTTGAAGACGGCGTCGCCACGCCGGATCTTTCTGCGTGAAACGGCGCACGTGCCGGACGTATGCGCCGAGCGGCGGCGCCAGCGTTGCTCGCCATAATGGCAGCGGCCGGGTTCGATCCAGCGGATCACCAGCGTCGTGTCAGAGTGTTCGAGAATCTCGATGCGCAACCCGTTAGCGCCCATCAACGGTAAACACTCCAGCGTGGTCATGGTCGGCTCCGTATTTGTGGTGTGCCGAATTTAGACCCGCGCGCGCGTGAGAGCCATTGTGCTCGCGTAGAAACACTGTTCCCGATTTAGCAATAATCAGGTCTTGGGTATGCACGCGGACGGTATAAAGCCGTTTTGCGGCTCGTTATATCGATTGCACGCAAATATGCAACGAACTGTTGTACGAACGGCAGAAAAGGGCCGGACCGTTTGCCTGGTCTGCCGGCAATCGTTGCATCCTTTAAGATGAACGGCTTGGCAACGCCGTGGCGAGCGTGCGCAGGCATTGCGCATGCGCCTATCCGCTGACGATGTTTGCCCGCCCCATCATTGCGATTCGCGGTCGTTGAACGCGCATCGAGTCCATCACGAGGTCACATGAATCAGCGCCCGCCCGACGTTCCACCCGAGGCCGACATCCCGAATCGCCGCAAGATGCAGCGGATCGCTTCGGCCGCGCTGTATGCCGTGATGGTGGCGCTGGCGATCTGGGTGATCCGCGATTTCGTGCCGGCCATTGCGTGGGCTTGCGTGATCGCAATTGCGCTGTGGCCGGCGTTTCACCGGATCGAAGAACACAGCCTGTTCAAGGGGCGTTCGACGCTTATCGCGACCGTTCTGACCATTGCCATCGGCTTGCTGTTTCTGCTGCCTGTCGGGATCGGGATTGCGCAGGCGGCGGCCGAGGCGCACGACGTGATCGAATGGGCGCGTGACGTGCAGGAGAACGGCATTCCGTTGCCGGACTTCATCCAGCATTTGCCGTTTGGCGCAGCGCAGATCGGGGCCTGGTGGCAGGACAACCTGACCCAGCCGCTGCGCGATTCGCCTGCGATGAAGGGCTTGCACGGCGGAGCTGTCGTCACGTTCGGCAGGCATTTCGGCGCGCGGGCCGCGCACGCGCTGATGCTGTTCGGCTTCATGCTCGTCACGCTGTTCGTGATCTTTCAGGCTGGGCCGAAGCTGTCGGGCGAATTGATGAAGGGCATGCGGCGCGCGTTCGGCTATGACGGCATGCATCTCGCCGAGCGGATGGCGGCGGCTGTGCGCGGGACGGTGTCGGGGCTGGTGGTCGTCGGGATCGGCGAGGGCGCGCTGCTGCTGCTTGCCTATATGCTGACGGGGGTCCCGCACGCGGCGCTGCTCGGGTTCGTCACGGCCGTCGCCGCGATGTTGCCGTTTTGCGCGCCGATCGTATTCTGCGGCGCGGCGCTTTGGCTTTTCATCGAGCAAGGCGCGCTCGTTCCTGCGATTGGCCTTGCCGTGTTCGGCTTCGTCGTTGCGTTTGTCGCCGAGCACTTCGTGCGGCCGGTGCTGATCGGCAGTTCGGCGCGGCTGCCGTTTCTGCTCGTGCTGTTCGGGATTCTCGGCGGCGCGGAGACGTTCGGGCTGCTCGGGCTATTCGTCGGCCCGGCGCTGATGACGGTGCTGATGGTGCTATGGACCGAGTGGGTCGAGCGCTGATGCGCCCTTTCTTGATGCAGTGTCTGGTTGAGTGAGGCTCGCGGAACTACCTGATCGCGAACTTCAGGCGGGGCCCGAGCCGCGTAGGCGCAGCGTCAGTACGCGCGAGATCGGCACCGATACTTTGGCGACGGCGAACAGCGAGCCGATCGCGACGGCGTCGGCGACGAGGCCGAGCGGTATGTTCAGATAACCGTCGGTGGCTGTGTAGAGCAGCGAGTCGACGACAAGCGAGATCACCGTCCCCGCGACGAAGCACAAGAGGCCTTTGCGCCCGACGAGTCCGACCCACGGCAGGCGCTGCGCGAGCGCTCTCGCCCAGCCGATGCGCACCATGTTCGCGACGAGCCATGCGATCGCGAGGAAATTCACCGCGCGCAGCCACGACAGATTCTGTTTCAGGCTGCTGTCCAGCGGCCCCACTTCCACGAACAGCTTGAACCAGGCGGCAGCTGCGATGATGCCGCAGGCGAGTACAGTCAATAGCCACCCGTGGCGGTGCGCACTTGCGCGCTGATAGACGGGCTGCGTCTGCGCGATCACGCCGAGCACGAACATCAATTGCCACGCGAAGGGATTGAAGTCCCATTGCGCGTCTTCCGCGACGGGCAGATGCGGCAGCAGCGACGGCGCAATCGACCACACGGCGAGACTGCCCGCCAGCAGCAGCCACGGCTTGCTGCGCGCAAGCGGCAGGATGGCGGGCACGGCAAACGCGAAGAACGCGTACATGGGCAGCACCGATGCCAGATACGGCTGGCGACGGAATAGCAGGATGTCGCGCAGGACCGCGGTGGGCGTGTCCATCATGTCGTCGAGATCGGTCGTGGCCATGTTGGGCGCGTCGATGCTGAACGCGCTCATCACGGCGCTTACGAGCAGCATCAGGACGGCCGTAATCAGAAACGCCCTATACAGCTCGAGCGAGCGCTTGAAGAAGCGGTTGCGCGCATCGGCTTCCGTGTGGCGCTTCGCGAGCGACGCGTAGGCCGTGGCCGTCGCGAATCCACCGAGGAAGACGAAGACTTCGGCCGCGTCGCACAGCGCGTACGCGTGCAGCGTCGCGCGCGACAGGATGCTGCCGCCGATGTGGTCGACGACGATAAATATAAGAACTAGCCCTCGGAAGAAGTCCAGTTCGATTAGACGGTTTTTGGATGTCTGCATGCGTTTTTTCGGCGAAAACGCCTCCCAAGACGGTGCGCGGGTGACGCGCAGCGCGAGCTCGGTGAGGCTGGAATTTGGGGTGTTGCTTTGTGACTGTTGCGCTGGTCGCGGTCCCTGCGGTGGGCGTGGGAGGGCTTTGGCGCGGTAGCACGGCGTTGGTTCGTGGCGGTTTCTATGGGGCTTTGCAGCATAGGAACCGAACGTGGAATCGCCGCACGACCTCATGTGGACCGACATTATCTCTCAGAGTTCCTCCGGATTGTGTTTTTCTTGGGAACGTGGTTGGCGTCCGTGAGGTCTGGTCCGAAATATGAGATGGGGGTTGGCGAAAACGGTTCGGGTATTGGCGGGAAAGGTGGTGGGTGGGTTCGTATGCTTGCGGGTCGCTGAAATGCAGCACGTTTTGAGATGCGTGCGCGGAAGCGGTGAGCCAACCGTCCACATAGACCACCTCAGGATGAATCCTGGTCGATCGACGGAAGGATACGCATCGACGCCTTGGGCTCGATGCGACAAGCCGCGGCGCGATCGCCTGAGGGCGGGTGCGAGCGAAAATAAAAGGATGGGCAATGAAAGCGGTTTTGAATACGCCGCGCAATCGTTCGAGCTTGAACTGCTGGCTTGTAGCAGTGATCGCGGCGTGTGCGGGATTGTCGGGTTGTGCAATGGCGCCTGGAATGAAGATGACTTCGCCAGTCGAATCGTCGACGAGCGAGACGGGTGCTCAACCCGGCGTTCAGGATTCGCGCGTGCCCATCTCCACCATAGATGCCGCGCTGATCGCGCGGATGAAGGAAGGCCTGTCGCGTACAAGTTCGCGCCAGATACAAAGCCTTTTGACAACAGCCGAACCCTACACGCTCGGCAAGGGCGATGTTCTTCAGATTACGGTTTGGGATCACCCGGAGTTAGTGCAGGCGCAAGGTCCCATCGGGCAAGCAGCCATACGACCTTCCGATCCCGTACCCGGATTCGTGATTGACCAGGATGGCAATCTGGATTTTCCGTACGTCGGGCCGATTCATGTCGAGGGTCTGAAACCTGAGCAGGTTCAGCGGCGTCTTGCCGTTGCGCTGGCGCAGGTGTTCGTCAAGCCGCAAGTCACGGTGCGTGTTGCGTCGTTTCGCGCCAAGCAAATCTACGTCGATGGTGAAGTACACGCGCCGGGTGCGCTGCCGCTCAACGACATCCCGATGACCCTTTATGACGCAGTCAACAGGGCGGGTGGCTTCGCGTCTACCGCGGACCAGAGCCGGATGGTTCTGGTCCGCGGCGGGCGCTCATATTCAGTGGATTTGACCGGGATGTTGGACGAAGGTCTTAATCCAGCGAAGATCCTTCTGAAGAACGGCGATCTTCTTCGCGTAGTTGCACGTGATGAGAACGGGGTATTTGTAATGGGCGAGGTGAACAAGCCCGTTACAGCAGTGCCGATGAAAAGTGGACGGCTGACCTTGAGCGAAGCGATCGCCCAAGCTGGAAGCCTGAACAACTCGACGGCAGACGCATCGGAAGTTTATGTCATTCGCGACTCCATGAGTCCGATTCCACAGATATTCCATCTTGAAGCGAAATCCCCGGTTTCGATGATTCTCGCGAATCAGTTCGAGCTCAATCCCCGTGACGTGGTGTATGTCGATAGTAACGGGCTTGTGCGCTTCTCTCGAGTGCTGAGCCTGCTGTTGCCCGCCGTTAACGCGGCGCTAACCGGTGCGATCGTGACCAAATGATCAAGTCGATATTGGTCGTATGCGTCGGCAACATCTGCCGCAGCCCAATGGCGCAGTACCTGATCAGTCGCGAAGTCTGCGGCGTCACTGTGGTGTCTGCCGGGCTCCACGCCGTCATAGGTTCGGCGCCCGATCCGATGGCGACACGCGTTGCAGGCGAAGCGGGACTCGACATCGCATCGCATCGAGCACAGCAGTTGAACGTTGAACTCGTTCGGTCCGCCGATCTGATCCTGGCAATGGAAGCGGCGCATAAGCACAAGATCATGCGCCAGCACCCAGGCGCATCGGGCAAGGTGTTTCGGATCGGCGAGATCGGGCGCTTTGACGTGCCCGATCCGTACGGAAAATCCTTGGAACACTTCCACGATGCGTACGAGTTGATCCGGATCGGCATCGGCGCATGGGTACCACGCATAAAAGCAATGGCATAACGAGAAAACAAGATGAACAAGCAGTCCGGCCTGATGGTCGAGGATCACACTGACGAGGATGATGACCTCATTCGCTACCTGGACATACTGATTGCCAGTCGCTGGCTTATCGCGAGCGTCTTCGCCGTCGTTGTGCTGCTGGGGGTCGCTTATTCATTTCTAGCGAAGCCGTCATACGAAGCGGACATCATGGTCCAGGTCGAAGAGGATAACCCGACGAGTGCGAGTTCTCTGCTCGGCGACGTGTCATCGCTGTTCGCCGTGAAGACTCAAACTGAGGGCGAGTTGGAGATCCTGCAATCGCGGACGGTGGTCGATCAGGCAGTGAATAGCATGCGTCTTTATATCGATGCGCGGCCACGTTATTTTCCGCTGATCGGCTGGCGTGTCGCTCAAAACGCAAAATCGCTCTCCACTCCGGGTCTGGCTGGGTGGGGTGGTTTCTGCTGGGGAAACGAATCGATCGACGTACGTGAATTCGACGTGCCAAAAGAGCTTGAAGGCGAACGTTTTCGGCTAACGCTACTGGGAAACCAACGCTTCCGTTTGACGCAGTCAGACCTTGATTCACCGATCGAAGGCATCGTTGGCAAGCCACTGGACATCGAGCAGAGCGTTGGCCATCTTCACCTCCTCGTCGCGGGCGTGCACGCGAAGCCGGGCGCCGCATTCTATCTGACTCGCGAATCAAAGCTCAAGACGCTGACTGATCTGCAGCAAATGCTCAAGATGCAGCAGAAAGGCAAGCAGAGTGACATCATTATTGGCGCGCTGCGTGGCAGCGATCCGCAGCAGATATCAGATATTCTCAATCGGATAGGAGACGCGTACGTTGCGCAAAACGTGAAGCGGAAAACTGCCGAAGCGGACAAGTCATCGCAGTTTCTTGAAGCATTGCTGCCGGGGCTGAAGCATGATCTCGAAGTCGCGGAGAAGCGATACAACGCCATGCGGAACCAAAGCGGCATGTTCGACGTTAGCGTCGAGGCGCAAACCTTTCTACAACAAAGCGTCGCCGCGCAAAGTGGCCTGCTCGACCTCCAGCAAAAGCGCGCCGATCTCGCAACACGATACGCGGCGGCTCATCCCGCCATTGTCGCGCTTGACGCACAGATCGATGCGATGAAAGCCAAGGCGCGCGACTTGAATGACCGCATGAAGCTCTTGCCGAATCGCCAGCAGGACGCGGTTTCGCTGATGCGTGATGTGCAGGTCGCTCAAGACATCTACGTCGGAACGCTAAACAACATTCAGCAGTTGAAGCTGGTGGCAGCGGGCAAGGTAGCCAGCGTTCGTCAGGTTGACGAAGCACGCGTCCCGGAAGATCCGGTATCACCAAAGAAGCCACTCTTGATCGGGATTGCTGCAATCGTGGGTTTAATGCTCGGCATCGGCGCCGCGTTTGTACGGGAAATGCTGTACGGCGGTGTCACGGACGCGCAGGACATCGAGCGTTTTGCTGGCCTCAACGTATACGGCACGATTCCACTCTCACAGGTTCAGAAATCGCTAAACGTGGGCATGCAGTCAGGTAGGCCGGGTAAGTATCTGCTCGCTGAGTCGCATCCCGACGAGCCGTCGATTGAAAGTCTGCGTAGCCTGCGCACCGCTTTGAGCTTCGCGATGCTCGAAGCGCCGAACAATCGTTTGCTGCTGACCGGCCCTGCACCGGGCATCGGTAAGTCGTTCGTTTCTGCCAACCTCGCGAGCGTGCTTTGCGGTGGTAACAAGCGGGTGCTGCTCATCGACGCGGACATGCGGCGCGGGCACCTCCATCAGTATTTCGGCCAGGAACGTGGTCAGGGTCTGTCAAACGTGCTTGCAGGCCACGCCGCGGCCGAAGCTGTCATTCAGCGCGAGGTGTCGCCGGGTCTCGATCTGCTGACAACTGGCAGCATTCCACCTAATGCGTCGGACCTTCTGCTTAGCGATCGCATGAACAATCTGATGGAATTGCTTGGTTCGCGATATGACATGGTAATCATTGATACGCCGCCGGTGCTTGCGGTCTCTGACACTCCAGCAATGGCTGCCCTCGCGGGTACGGTCTTCCTCGTCGCACGCTTTCAAAAGACGGTGCTCGGTGAGATCACTGAAAGCGCGCGACAACTACAACGTGCAAACGCACCGCTCAAGGGCGTGATATTCAACGGGGTAGATGCGCGTGCATTTGGATATCGATCGAAGCATGGTGCGTATCGTTACGTTGCTTATCAGTATCAGAGCCCGAAGTGCGTAAAGAGATGAGCGGAATGCGCGCGAGCCGGCGTCGAGTTCCGAAGATGCCGTTCCTCTGGCTGCTTCTGGGCGGCACCGCGATAGCGGGGCTCTTTGCCGCGCTCTATCTCGGTGGTGCCGAGACGTTGACGGTCTGTCTTCTGCTGCTTGTCGCCGCGAGCATCTGGTGCATCAAGGCCGATACCGAATTGCTCCGCCTATGGCGGCTGTTCGCGCTCGCGTATTTCTGCGTACTTCCAGCTGGCCAGTTGATCGCGCGCGACGAAATCTATCTGACGCTCTTGTCTCAGCAGAACTCCGCGACGATCGAATGGTTCGTGTTAAACATCATCGGAATCTGGGCGATGAACTTTGCGCTTATCGCAATGCGTGGCAAGCGCACGGCGTCGAGCGCTGTCCCGGACATGCGACCGTCCGTCGCCGTCGTGAGCCGCTGGGTTTATGGTTATGCGGTGCTCTCTCTGGCTGCACTCGCGTTCATTTACCTGAAGCTCGGCGGCTATGCTCAAATCGCGCAGCTCTACGCGGTTCGCCTCGAAACGTCGGTGACGAAGAATGATCCCCTGGAGGGGCTCGGTGTCGTGCAGGCATTCGCCAATACCGCTCCGCTCTGGGTTTTCGTGTGCGTCATGCTTAGGCCGTGGCGCAGTCGTCTGATAAGGATTTTTGCCTTCGTCCAGCTGATTGTGCTCGGATGGCTATCGTCCGGCGTGTTCGGTAACAGGCAAGGCATTGTGTTTGTTGTGCTATTCGCATGTCTCACCTACCACACGCTTGTTACGCCTATTAGCCGGCGCGCAGCGAAGATCGTTGGCATCTGTGTCGCCGTTGGCGGTCTGGCAATGATTCCAATGAAGTTCGGCATTGACTATTCGCAGATTGAAAATCTGTCGAAAAATTTTGCGGACCAGCGGATGCTCCAACTGTCGATGGGGCCGCTCAGCTTTTTCCTGTTTCGAGATCTCTCGCGTTTCGATGTGCAAGTGCAGGCACTCGATTCGGTGTCGAAGCCGGGATACACATTCGCCATGGGCCGAAGTCTCATTGGCGGCGTGGCTGCAATTATTCCGAAGGCAATCTGGAAAGATAAACCTGAAACGTTTGCCCGCGAGAAGAGCGATATCGTTCGAGAAACAGAGACCAACCAGTCCGACGAGACGACACTGCTGTTTGGAATGCCGGGGGAATTACTCGTTAATTTCGGTATGTTTGGCTATCTTCTGTCGTTCGTGGCACTCGCATGGCTGATCACGAGGATCACGATGATGGGCCTCGGCACGGGCTGGCGCTGGATACCCGTCAAGATTGTGTCGTACCCACTGCCTTTCCTGTTTCTCCTGTTCGATTTGAACGTCCTTGCTTACTACGGAATGCGATGGATCGTGTTGTTCGCATTTCCGATGGCACTGCTGCTGAGACAAAAAAAGTTCGGAACACGTCGTTTCCATCGAAAGGTAGAGGTACGCGTTGAAGATAGTCCACGTAGTTGAAACTTGGGTGGGTGGCATCGCCAGTTACGTGACGGCGCTGATGATCGAACAGCGCAGTTGCGGGCACAACGTGGTGCTTGTATGCGATCCAGATAACATGGATGTCGCAAAGCTCGATGTCGATGGTATTGACATCGTGCCATACCGGTCGAGTCGCAATCCGCTCAGATTTGTTGCGATCTCGCGGGCAGTACGCAAGATTATCAAACTGCTGCATGCGGACGTAATTCACTGTCATAGCTCCTATGCGGGCGTATATGTACGCCTGAGCTACTTCGGCGAGGAGAAGGTACTGTACACACCGCACGCGTGGTCGTTCATGAAGAAAGACATCTCACGCATGACCGCGTTCGCCTTCGCGCTGGTTGAGAAGTGGCTGGCGCGCCGTTGCACACGGATTCTCTGCATGTCGTTCGACGAAGTGCGCGCGGCAAACAAGTATGGTATTGGGTCGGACAAGCTGGAACTTGTGTATACGGGTATCCCGACGGACGTCGCGGCCGAGCGCATCGACGTCGAAACGGAAGCCGCCACGCAGCCCGCGCGGCACATTCATGTTGGCTATTTCGGGCGGCTTGACTATCAGAAGGGCTTTGACATCCTCGTCGACGCCTTGCCGCTGCTTAAGGACCACCTCCAGGTCCATGTGTTCGGGACAGCAGTACGCGGCGGCGTCGCGATGCCGGACGGAGCGCCGTGCGTTACGTATCACGGCTGGGTTGGCCCGGAAGATGCGAGGCGCGCGATGCGGAGGATGGATGTAATCGTGGTTCCGTCTCGTTGGGAAGGGCTTGCGCTCGTACCGATCGAAGCTATGCGAGCCGGAAAGGTGCTGGTCGTCTCGAGCGAAAGCTCGCTACCGGAGCAGGTCATTCATGGCTACAACGGTCTAATGCTGCGTCAACTCACGGGTGCTTGCCTTGCCGAGCAGCTCAACTCACTGTCCATTGACGAATGCCGTCGCATGGGCGCGAATTCGCGTCACGTGTTCGACCACGCATTCAATGCGGAAAGATTTTTCAAGTCCTTGATGAACTACTATGAGAGTGTCTGACGTCTATCTGTTGCACGCCTACAGCTCACGAAACAGTGGCGACGGGCTGTTGGTCAAACTGAGCTTGCGCGCCATTCGCGAGGCCGGTTTCAGGCAGGTCGTCACTGTCGTTTGTCTGGACCCGGAGTCGTTCGTCGACTATCTTGATGAGCCGCAAATCAATTTGATTTCACTTGATCAGTTCGTTATACGAACGATTACACATGCGTGGCGCCAGCGCGGGGCAGTATTTTTCGGCGTGGGCGGCGGCTATTTGCGCGCCGGGACGTGGAAAGAGGGCTGCAAAACGCTAATTGCGCATGGATTGCAGATATTCTGCGCGTCCCTATGGAGGCCCCGCACGCGGATCTATCTCCCACAAAGCGTCGGACCTTTTTCGACGGCGCCGGGCTACATGCTCAAATGGCTTGTGCGCCGTCATGTTGATACCATCTTTCTGCGCGACGACAAAAGCGTGCGCGAGTTGAATCATCGGCATGCGGTGCGGATCGGGGATCTTGTCGTGTTGGAAATAAGCAAGCGGCCGCATGCGATTGAACTCGCTGCCAGCAAATGTTTGACACGGAGCGCGCGACGGAAGGTGTACTTTGTATTTCGCGACCTGGGTGACAAGCCGTATTCGGACGCCTATATCGCGAAACTGCGACATCTGATCGAACTGACGCCGGACGCAAACCTCGCATTACAGAGCGCGGGGCGTGGGAATAGCGACGACCTGTTCTATCAGCATGTGTTCGGCGTTGACTCGGCGCCTTCATTGCGCGATGTTATCCGCTGTGAGGATGCGATCGTCGTGTCTGTGCGGCTGCACGGCAGTCTGGAAAGCGTGCTTGGAGGGCTGCCAAGCATTCATATCGCTTACGAGCGAAAAGGGCAGGCAGCGTACAGCGATCTGGGGTTGTCCGAATACGCGTTCCATGCGGAAAGCTTCGATCCCAATGCTGTCGCTGCTGCAATCGAAGAACTCAGGTGTGACCCAGCCCCTTTCTGGCAGAAGTTGGCTGGCTCGTCGGCGAATCGCTACGGGGAACTGGTGAAGTTACTCCAGGACGAAAGCAGTCCGTCAATCACGTTTCTGATCGATGGTAACTTCCAGAAGGTCGGCGATCAGATATATAGCCCACACATGGGATACCGCAAGTTCGCGGCTCGATTCACGGAGAGCTTCGCAAGGGTGCAAGTCGCGGCCCGGTCGTTTCCGGCGCCGCACGCACGGGGAGAACTCGTTACAGGTGAAGGCGCGCAATTCATTGACGTTGGCAGTCCACGCGGCGTCACGGCGTGGATCGTGCAGTTGCCGAAGCTGATAGGGCGCATCTGGCGTGTCATTCACAATGCGGATCTTCTGGTATTGCGTTTTCCGGGAAACCTTTCGTCGATAGCGATGTTGCTCTGCCGTGCAAGTGGCAGGCCGTTTTCCGCGGAGATCGTCGCCGATCCGGCCGACTATTTCAGTGATTCTGCTTCGCGTCATCCGCTCCGCCGTGTCGCGCGCTGGGTGCATTGCGGAGCTACGCGTCATGCGGCCAAGTACGGCCGGACCGTGCGCTACGTCACCGACCGTGCGTTGCAGATGGCTTATCCACCGCGAACGCGGGCACGCTCGTTCGGTTTCAGTGATGTGTATCTGCCGGACGAGTCGTTCGATAGCCGCGACGATGCGCGCAACACGCACGACGACGGCGGCGTGTTCCGCATCGTAAACGTCGCAATGATGCACAACGAAAGCAAGGGCCACGAGATTTTGCTGCGTGCGGTGGCCGCGCTGCGTCAACGGGCGCTGAACGTCGAGCTCACGCTTGTTGGCGATGGTATGTTGCGCACCGATTTCGAACAATTGGCAGTGCGACTTGGCCTTGAGGACGTCGTACATTTCGATGGCGCATTGAATGGGGACGATGTGCTTCGTACGGTGAGCCGACATGAACTCTTTGTGCTGCCGTCGCTACAGGAAGGTATGCCGCGAGCGCTGCTCGAAGCCATGGCCGTTGGCGTTTCCGTCATTGCGACACACGTAGGCGGCGTCGCGGAGGTGCTTGATCCCACGAGTCTCGTGCCGCCGGCTGACATTGATGCCCTGACCGAAAGAATCGCGAGTGTCGTCACGGATGCGAAATGGCGTGAGCAGCAGAAACAACGGCAGCGCGAAGCGGTGCTGCGGTTTCGCTATACGGAGTTGCAAGCACATTACAGCCGCTATTGCGAAGCACTGAAAGCGTATGGCTGACTTGAAGCGAGATGTTGTTTACGTGATGCTTACGTCTGCGTTGCCCGCCGTAGGAAATTTCGTAGCGGTGGCACTTGCGCTGCGTTATTTGGACGCAGAATGGCTGGGCAAATCGTACGCACTTCTGGCGTTCTTTTTCGTTGCGATCGACCTTTTCAACTTCGGCTCGCCTCGCATCTTCACCGTCGAGAAAGTGCGATCGCGTGTATCAACATTGATCTTCCTCGATTGTTTCAGCGCAGTCGGTTCGACTGCGGTGTTCTCGATTTTCGGCACGCTGCTCGCATATTGCGGTGTATTTGCGCGGACGCAGCTTGGCGTGCCGATGGTGCTGGCGCCGATGTGCTATGGGCTGTCGCATTACGCGCTAGGCGTTATGCGGTTTTACGGACGCAGCGGTACCATCTGCTTGATCTCGACGGTATCCGCAGTGAGCCGAGTATTGATCGTCGTGCTGCTGATCACGAATCGCTCACTTGAGCCGTTTTTCCCAGACCTGCTGTTGCTTGTGGAGGCGATCTATGGGGCGATGCTGCTCATCGCGTATCTGCATTCGACACGTCGCGGGCCTCCGTGCGGATCTGAATTCTTCCGTCCTCAAGCGGAGAATTTCAACTTTCGCACTTTCGACTATAAGACATTTTTCTTGGAGAATCGCAAAGAGATTCTAGGTAGTTGGTACGGGAACGCGATATTTTCCGGGGCAAAACACATTGACATCATGATCGTCACCTTCATCCTCGGGCCGGCGTCGGGATCTCTGTATCGCGGTGTTAAGAGCGTGCATAACCTCGCATTCAATTGCGGCCAAGGAGTCGCGCTTGTACTTACGGGCGGCTTTAAACGGGTGATGGCTGCGCTCCTGTATTTGCCGCAACGCCACGTCATGGCAGTGGGTGCTCTGGTCTTCATTGCGTTCGTGTCGATGGCGAGCTGGTTTGCATGCCGCGTTCATCTGTTTCCGACCGCAGCCCTCGGCTCCCATGTGATGCAGTTGGCCTTCATGTTTGTTGCGTTCCTCGGCGCCACGCTGATCTTCTTGTGCCGTGTGCTATCAATCATTGTGTTCTCCGCGGACCGCGCATCATTCGTCAGGATCTCAACGTTTGAAGTCGGTGCGTCGCTGCTTTTGGTTTCGGTACTATCGTATGGCTTCGGGTTAATCGGCGCGCTGGCGGGTATTGTGATCACAGGTATGCTAGTGCTGATTCTGTCGTTGCTTTTCAGTCGCCGCGTAGCGAGGCGCTCGCTCACAACGCTATAGGCAGACGCCGCGCCGACGCTCCTCACTTCCTGACCTCGCAGAAATGAAACGTAGAACCTTGCTTTTGGGATGCCTGAGTGCCCCGTCTGCGTGGATGGCTTCACGTGTATCGGCTGTGCAACCCATGGGCAAGAGAGTGTTTGCACACTACATGGTTGCGTGGCCGCGCGGTGGCCCGAACGCGAGCGTCGACGATTACATTGCTGAGTTCCGCGACGCACAGGAACGTGGCATCGACGGCTTCGCCCTGAACTGTGGCGGCTGGAATCGCAGCGAACCGCTTTATCGCGCACGCGTTCTGAAGATGTATCGTGCCGCCGAGCAATTCGGCAACGGTTTCAAGCTTTTCGTATCGGCAGATGGAAAAGCTCAAGACGAGCTGGACGACATTGTGCAAAGCACCGCCGGTCTCCCCGCGCAATTGAGGGTCGCCGGGAGGTCGGTGGTTTCGGCATATGCGTTAGGCGGCAAGAATCCTGCGCGCTGCGAAGCGCTGATCGAGCAAGCGAAATCGCTTGGCGTGTATTTCGTTCCTCACTTCGTACCTTCGACTGGCGAAGCGGAAATCAATGGTCCCGTCGCGAGGGAGGTCGCGACTCGCTGTTTTGCCGCGCAAGGGTATTTCTATTTCGGCGCAGCCGGTGCACCGGATTCGCTGGCAAGCTCCGTCAAAAATCTGAGTGCCTCGCTGAAGTCGGCCGGCAAGCTGTTTATGGCGTCTGTCACGCCGTATTACCGAGGCTTGCCCAATGGTACGAACTACCGTGCATTCGAAACCAACGGTTTCTCGGGCATGGCGACCGAATGGCTCTCTGCGATTCACTCGAATACCGATTGGGTGCAGATAGTGACATGGAACGACTGGGCAGAATCAACATACGTCGCCCCGATCAGCAGTAATACCCGCGCGCAAGTCTATAACCCGCGCTTCGGTGCTTTGCTGAACCATCGTGCGTACCTTGATGCGAGTCGCTATTTCATAGAGTGGTTCAAGAGCGGCGCCGCGCCTGAGATTAATCAGGATAAGTTCTACTACTTCTATCGCTTACATCCGGTGGGTGTAGGCGTGGGCATCGGCGCATCCTTTGGCAGTGTCATCGCCCCACGATCCCACACCAGATTGACCGAGAAAGTTCACGTAACATTGTTCCTGACCGGGCCTGCGACCCTCGCCATCGGGCAGGGCAACACGTGTACGGTGCATGATTTGCCGGCTGGCGTCAGCGAAGTCACCGCACCATCAATGCCCGGAGTACCACGCTTCACGCTTACTCGCAACGGCAGCACCATCGCCGAAAAGAAGGGCGAAGAGCCCATTCGCAAAGATGACTTCAGCGGCGCATTCAACTACTTCAGCGGTTCATGGGATCCGAACGATGTTTGACGCGCGAGCGTATCCTTTCCCGTGCCTTACCCATACTCCAGTCGAGCAAGAGCAAGGGTATCCCAATCGCCGTCACAGTATTTCGTTTTGGTCTGGTATGGGATTCCGATTCACTTACATATCTAATAGATAAATAATAACCGCATAAGAAAGTCACGGGAAGAAAGGTTGTTTTTTCGAAATAACAAGTTAAAACAAGGCATGTATTAGTACGCGCTCTTGCCAACGAACCCCTTGACGATTGTCAACGCAATAATCTTCATATCCATCCAAAACGTCCAATACTGGATGTAATGCATATCGAACCTGACCCGCGCTTCCATCTTTTCGATCTCTGCCGTCTCACCCCGATACCCGTTTACCTGCGCCCACCCCGTGATGCCTGGTTTAATCCGATAACGGAACATATAGTGCTGTACGAGATCCTTGTAGTACTCGTCATGTTCCACGGCATGCGGACGCGGTCCAACAACCGACATTTCCCCCTTGAGCACATTGAGAAATTGCGGAAATTCGTCAAGACTTGTACTCCGCAGAAAGCGTCCCACTCTGGTGACGCGCGCGTCGCCCTTGCGCGCCTGAGCAACAGTTCCGGGTTTGTCAGCCCCCTGATACATGGTGCGAAACTTATAGATCGAAAAGACATCGCCATTCATACCTTTGCGATACTGCCGGAACAAGATGGGACCAGGCGACGACAACTTCACGGCAACAGAAACTGCTAATAGCACCGGAGAAATTGCAAGCAACACGAACAGAGCAAAGATGCGATCAAATATTTCTTTAGGCAAGATATCCCAGCCACGTTCAGGCGTAGCCATTACATTCAAGACGGGGACGCCGCGATAGATGCCGACCACGTTCTCGGTGGATGGGCTACCCTCCAGAACAGGCAGTACACGAATATTGACGAAATCGTTCCGAAATGTTTCGAATAGATGCTCAACAGAGATTGGTTGAAATGGCGGATTGATAATCCAGATTTCCCTGAGGTTCTGCGCCCGCATTATCTGTTTGAACGCATTCATCTTGTGTACGACCGGGATTTGATCGACGAACGTATCGCTTGGTAGAGACGGATCGAAAATCACTTCTGGAACGAACGCGTTTCTGGTCTGTGAAGCTATCCGTCCCAAGAGATCGGTTTTGGCACCCCGTGGCGCGACGATTGCAACGCGTGTCGGTGCGAATCGCCAAGAGCGGAGGATTGACGGCAGCGCATGGATAGCGCAACGCCCCGCAACCAGCGCGAAAACTGCAATCACGGTCCACCATAGCAGCCAGCGGTTTCGCAGGTCGCCATTGGGATAGGGCTGGGATATTGCGACCAGAACTAGCTGAGCGCAGACCCAGGCAAACAGGACGCGCATAACGCTACTGAACGCCGAATCGTTGCGGAAGGGTTGATAAACCTTCGTCAATCGGAACGTTAGAAAAGGAAGCATGAGCCCAACAAGACCCACGAGACCATCAATATGCGTGAACGTA
Source organism: Paraburkholderia steynii (assembly GCF_900100565.1). NCBI lineage: Bacteria > Pseudomonadati > Pseudomonadota > Betaproteobacteria > Burkholderiales > Burkholderiaceae > Paraburkholderia > Paraburkholderia steynii. The sequence goes on from NZ_FNDI01000028.1 coordinate 93,998, forward strand.
GTACTGTCGCGAAAGACGATGCTTTGCGAAATATAGGCAGCGCCCGAAATGCAGAGAAAATCCGTGGCTTTAGAAATGGGTGTCAGCATCGATTTTTATGCGCCAGTGACATTCGAAAGTAGCGGATGGACGCGAATGAATTCACGCGCTTCTGTGTGTTGAGAACGCAACCGGTTCCGATACTCCGTCGGCGAAATATCCCAAACCTGCCGAAAGAGTCTTGCAAGACATTCCCCACTCGTCAGTCCGCAGCGCCGAGCAATTTTGTCGACCGGCAAGTCACTTGATGTGAGCATGGCCGCGGCCAGCTCAACGCGCGACCGTCGCAGATGCTCGGACGGCTTCACTCCGATTTCCGCTCGAAAATGCCGCAAATACGAGCGGTCGCTCATCCCTGCGGTCTGTGCGGCGACCGTGATCGAAATTGGCCTATTGCAGTTGCGCGTGATCCACCGCGCACTCTCGTGAATCCTCTCCTTGATCGACTTGGCACCATTCGCTGCGATCGCATTGAATTCCGGCAATCCAGTATCAGGAAGATGTTCGAGTACTCGTCGCAACACGGACAAACCAAAGTCCTGCCTGATCAATCCAAGCGAGTGCCGCACTGCTGACCGCGATGCATGATCGGATGTGTTGTTGCCTGTCGGATCGACAGGTTGGAGGTCACCGGCAAAAGTTTGGCCGGACTCACTGATGTTAGACAGCGCAGCATCGCTATTTCCAATAACGAAAACCTCATCAATCTGTGACGTTGTCCCGCGAACCCATTCACTGAACTTCACATCTCTTGTAATGTCCACAGCCATTTCTCCGCTCGCGACGAAGACCGCCCGAGCGGAGCAAAACTGCTCAGCCGGTTGTGTCAACACGTCGATGCGCGCGGAACTGGACACACAACCACCGTGGCTCGAAACAAAAACCGTCCTGTAGCGGGGCGCGTCATCATGCCCACCAGCCAGGACCTGATTCGCCTTGTCGAATACGTCGGCGACTTCCACTGCCGGCAACATCGAAAACCCGTCGAAAACGAAGATCCCGATAACGTGCGTACCAAGGCTCGCAGCCTGATTTGGAAGAGCGCGGTTCGGATTACGCGAAACCTCGTAGTAAGTCGTCTTCATCAATGCCTCCCGGCCGCGTATCGGTGAGCCTTGGCGCGAAGCGTAGTTGAGCATTGAGACGAACGGTCCGGTTCGAAGCTCTGTCACTAGCTTAAGCACGCGCTACATAGAGGCGCAGAGAATACGAATCCATTTCTGCAAGTCCTATCGGACAATTCCGATTCGCGGTGTAGAAGTTTCGTGCAGGAGAGCTTTAGCGAAAATACGCGACGAGACGTCGAATTCCCCCTACAGACACATTCAATCCCACGAATTGATGCACCATTCGTGGGCATTTCACAACGAATTTCAGCCCTGTCCTGACTTCAACTAGACGACGCGATGGCGCTCGGGCAGCATCACGTCCGTTGCACGCACCCCTAACCGGAAGTGCGTGCATACAAAACGGCAAAAAGCTGAACAAATAGTAAGCATGCCGAACAAAAAATGTTAAATCCAGAACACACGCCAACCACCATATCTACCAAAATCGGAGATCGTCCAATGAAGAAACAGGTCATCGCGCTGGCCGCTACAGCCGCCTTCACCGCTCCCGTTTTCGCGCAAAGCAGCGTCACGCTGTACGGCGTGATCGACGAAGGCGTCAACTATACGAATAGCGTCAACGGCCACAGCGTCGTCGAATTGCAAAGCGGCTACGCGCAAGGCAGCCGTTGGGGCTTGAAAGGCGCAGAAGATCTGGGCGGCGGCAACAAGGCGATCTTCCAGCTCGAAAACGGCTTCGACCTGAATAGTGGCCGTTTGGGGCAGGGTGGCCGCATGTTCGGCCGTCAGGCGTACGTCGGCGTGTCGAACGACCGGTTCGGTACGGTCACGTTGGGCCGTCAATACGATTCCGTCGTCGACTATCTTGCGCAAACGACGTCGAACGGCAACTGGTCCGGCTATCTGTTCTCGCACCCGTTCGATAACGACAACACGGACAACTCGTTCCGCGTCAACAACACGGTCAAGTACGCAAGCCCGGATATCGCCGGCTTCCAGTTCGGCGGCACGTATAGCTTCAGCAACGACGTGAATTTCGCCAACAACCGTCAGTACAGCTTCGGCGCGCAATACGCGACGGGCGGCTTGTTGCTTGCCGCCGCTTACCTGCAGGCGAACAACACGGGCGCAACGTCGGGCGGCGCGATCGCAACCAACGACGCCAGCTTCCTCGCCCAGCGTATGCGTGTATTCGGCGGGGGCATCAACTACACGTTCGGCTCGGCGACGGTCGGCTTTGCCTACACGAACTCGGACTACCACAACCCGACCGGCAACGGCTATCTCGGCACGCCTGGCGCGATCGTCGCGGCTGGCTCGACGCTCAATCGCCTGCGGTTCCAGAACTTCGAACTGAATGCGAAGTACCAGTTGACGCCCGCGTTCTATGTCGGCGGCGAATACGTGTACACGCTGGAGAACTACGATTCATCGACGGGCGGCGTCAAACCGAAGGTCCATACGGTCGGCCTGATGGCGGACTACAACATCTCCAAGCGCACGGACTTCTACGTTCAGGGCGTGTACCAGAAGGTCGCGGGCGACAAGACGAATTCGATCATGGACAACGCGTTTATTCTCGGCACGCAGGCTCCGTCGTCGACGTCGAACCAGCTCGCGTTCCGCGCAGCGATTCGCCACAAGTTCTGATCGCGCATGTAGCAAGCGACATTCGTGTCGTGAGATTTCCACGCATTTCCCGTCGCGCTTCATTTGAAGCCCGACGGGTTTTTTTATTCGCGCATCTCGTTCGCCGCTGCGCATTCATTCACAAACAGATGAAGCGCCGCGTACTGCAGCAACATGATGGTCTTGCCGTCCATGATCTCGCCGCACGCGACCATCGCTAGTGCATCGTCGAAGGGCAACTCGAGTACTTCGATATCTTCGCCCTCGTCGGCGATTCCGCCGCCATGGCTGATGCGCGCATCGGTATCGTATTCGGCGACAAAGAAGTAGAGCTTCTCGGTCACCGAACCCGGACTCATGAACGCCTCGAACACCTTGCGCACGCGCTCCACGCGATAGCCCGTTTCCTCTTCGACTTCAGCGCGAATCCTTTCCTCCGGCGATGCCTCTTCGAGCAGACCGGCGGGCGTTTCGATCAACATCCCTTCGTGTCCATTGACGAACGCAGGCAAGCGGAACTGCCGCGTCAGCACGACGGTCCGTCGCCGCGGATCGTAGAGCAGCAGCGTCGCGCCGTTGCCGCGATCGTAGGTCTCGCGGCTCTGTCGCTGCCAGCTGCCGTCGGCGCGCTGGTAGTCGAAGGTGTTCTTCTTCAGCACGTACCAGTCGTCGGATAGCACCTGCACATCGACGAAACGCACGCGGTCAGCCGTGTTGCCCATGAATCCTCCTTGTCTCGAACGGAATCATGGTATCGTGCAGATTCGTGCAATATCAAGAAAATTCGTGCAATTCCGAAAAAGCGACACCATCAGACAAATAGATGCTGACTTCCCAACGTAAGAATCTGATTCTCGATGCGCTTCAGCGCGACGGCCAGGTGCTCGCCAAACCGCTGAGCGAGGCATTCGGCGTCTCGGAAGACACGGTGCGCCGCGACCTGCGCGAACTCGCCGCAGAAGGCAAACTGCAGCGCGTCCACGGCGGCGCATTGCCTTCATCGCCAGCGGTGGCGAATCTGGCGGGGCGCCAGGCGATCGGCTCGGAAGCGAAGGCGGCGATCGGTCGGGCCGCCGCGCGGATGATCGCGCCCGGCCAGATCGCCTTCATCGACGGCGGTACGACTGCCATCCAGCTGGCGCGCCATCTCTCCGCCGACCTGCGCGCGACGATCGTGACGCACAGTCCGAGCGTCGCCGTCGAACTCGCGGCGCACGAAGCGCTGGAGGTCGTGATCATCGGCGGGAGGCTGTTCCGTCATTCGATGGTGACGGTAGGGGCGGCCGCGATCGAGGCGCTCGGCCACATCCGCGCCGATCTGTACTTCATGGGCGTGACGGGCGTTCATCCCGAGGCGGGGTTGAGCACGGGCGATCTCGAAGAGGCCTACGTGAAACGCGCGCTGGTGGCGCGCGCGGCGGAGACGGTCGTGCTCGTATCGTCGGAAAAGTTGAATGCCGCGTCGGCGTACATGATTGCGGGCATCGACGCGGCGAGCACGATCATCGTCGAGAAGGGCGCGCCCGCGTCGACCACGGCGCCGTTCGAAGCGCTCGGCGTGACGATCGTGCGCGCGTGAATCGAGCGGACTCTATTGCTGCTCGAGAAAGCGCTTCAGTTCAGCGAGATCGCGTTCGACCCACTTTGCGTCCGCGGCGAATTGTGCGTCGCTCATGCCCGCTGTCCGGAACAGCGTACACAGCACTTCGCTGCCTTCGCGGTTCGCGACCACGCGCATCGGTATATAGATCTCGTTTCCCTGTCCGGTGCTCACATAATGATCGAGCACGCCATACGGATTGCGCGGCGTGAAGCGCACGTCGACGGATTTGCCGTCCGCGCTTTCGAACGTCCATCGCGTGCCTTCGCCGCGCAACGGCTTGCCGAGCCCCGACGCCCACTGTGCGAAGGACAGCGGATGCTCCATGAACGCGTACACCTCGCGCGAGTCGCGCGCGATCGCCACGCTGATCGTTTTCGATTCGCTAATGTCGGCCATTGACGTCTCCATGCTGTTGAAACGGCGGGGTACTTCTCAAGTTTCGCGCGCGCGGTGCCGATATGAGATAGAGCGGCTTTATGACGCGTGGTTTAAAAGGCAGTCGATAGGCTATCGATCTACCTGCCATCCACCGAAAATTACCGCGATTAAACATTTTGTATCAGAGTGTTCGCGCGCCGCGTTTTCCGGCGCCTGCACTTTACAATGCGGCTTTAATTTAGAAGGCTATTCCGACCCCTTTAGCGGAAGATCGCATCAGATATGACGCGGCTCCGAGCGAGATGACGGATTGGCCCCGGCAACGCGCCGGACGGTTGAGGCCGCAACGAGGCGGCATGCTGCGCGCCTCCCGCGGGTGTCTTTCGACATCCGCTGATTGGGCGAGCCGCACGCATCCGGTCTTTGAACGAATCATGCGGGAGAGCATATGTCGAAGAATGGATTCGACAGGACCTGGGCCAGTTTCGCGAGCTTCACGCTCGCCTTGATGTTGGGCGCCTGCGCGCATGTCGGCGAGCAGGACGCGAAAAAGAACGATGCGGCATCGGCCGCGCAAACGGCAGCCGATCCGGCGCCCGCGGCGCCTGCGACCCAGATGGTCGCGCAGCCGGTTCCGCCCGTCGTCTATAAGGTGCGTCGCGGCGATTCGCTGGCGCGCATCGCGCGCAGCCACAACGTCACGGTCAAGCAAGTCCTCGCGTGGAATCATCTGAAGCCGTCCTCGCGCTTGCATATCGGGCAGGCGCTGAAGGTGTCGTCGCCGGATGCGGTGAAGATGGTCGCCGTTCCGAACGGTCCAGCCGGTCCGGCTCCGGCGCAGGGCGCGACGCCGCTCAATGCAAATGGCGCCGCAGCGGCTTCGAGCGGCACGTCAAGCGCATCGAGCAGCACGGCAAGCGGTGCTGCCAGTAAAACGACCGCCACTTCGAACACGACGGCATCGGCACCCGCAACAGGCGCCCCTGCGCCGAGCCCCGCCGACGCCCGCGAAGTGAACGCCGAACTGGCGCGCCACGCGAAGGGCGTGTCGCTGATCTGGCCAGCGCAAGGCAATGTCGTCGAAGGCTTTCAGGCTGGCGAGACGCGCGGCATCGAAATCGGCGGCAAGCCGGGCGACCCGATCCGCGCGGCCGCCGACGGCAAGGTCATGTACGCCGGCACGGGGCTGAACGAGTACGGCAGTCTCATCATCGTCCAGCACAACAAGGATTTCCTGACGGCCTACGCGCACAACCGCAAGTTGCTCGTGAAGACGGGCGATATCGTGCGCAGGGGTCAGCAGATCGCCGAGATGGGCAGCGAGAACAACTCGCGCGTTTCCGTGCTGTTCGAACTGCGCCGCGACGGCAAGCCGATCGATCCGATGCCGTTCCTGCCGCATCAACGCGGATAAGGCTCGCGTCGGCCTAACCCGCCGACGCTCAGTCTAACCACCGCAACACTGCGGCGACGATCGCTTCCGGCGCGTCTTCCTGCATCAGATGCCCGGCATTCTGCACCGGCTGAAAACGCGCGTCCGGAATCACGCTGGCCAGATGTCGCCCGCGTTCGATGGGAATCCACTGGTCGTCTTCGCCCCACAGAATCTGCGTGCGGCAGCGTATCTGCGGATAACGCGCTTCGACCTCATCGGTGTAGCGCTGGTCCATCTGCGCGATCTGTCGGTAGAACGCCGGTTGTCCCACGTCGCCGAGCCACGGCGTGACGTAGGGCGCAAGCCCGTCGTCGGTGATGGTCCTTGCCACCGCGCCGCGTATGTACGCGTTGACGACGGCTTCATGGATATACGCGGGCAGCCCGGCAAAAGCCGCCGCATGCTCGCGCACATGCCGCACGAATGGCGAGCCCCACGGCGCGACCGCGACAGGATCGATCAGCGTAAGGCTTCTGTAGTCGCAACCGTCGATCAGATGCGCGCGCAATGCCGTCGCGCCGCCAAAATCATGTGCGACGACATCGGCCGCATCGAGTCCCCAATGTTCGAGCAGCGCAGCAAGCAAGCCGTTCTGCACGCCGAGCGACACATCTGCGCCTTCGCGCTTCTCCGATTGTCCATAGCCGAGCAGGTCGTACACATGAACCGTGCGGTCATGTGCGAGATACGGCGCGATCCGGTGCCATACCCATGATGAAAACGGCGTGCCGTGATCAGCACGATGGGCGGCCCGTCGCCGAAGACCCGATAACGAACAGTTTGGTCGCGATACGTGAACTGCTGATCGAGCGTCCAGTGTGTCATGCGTGTTCAACTCCGTTCGACATTCGTGCGAGTGTGGTTCGTTTTTGAGTCGATAACGCCAGGTGTGCGCTGCAGCGCAATGTGCGCTCCTGCAGATTCTCACCTTTGCGGATCTGCCACCTGCCGAAAGTCATTCAGGCGTACTGCATTCCGCGTTTCATCGCACATGAAGCGGACTATGCAAAGGTGAGGCAATGCAGGAGCCCATGCCAGTTTCCGTTTCTCATACATCGACTCAAATGCGAAACAAACGAGTCGATTAATCAACCCGCTTCAAGCGATTTCAATATCGGCGCGATTTGTCCATGCGCATGCAGTATGTCAGGACTGTTCTGCAAAATTTGCCGATAACGCGGCAGGAAAATATTGCCTGGTAAGTCTTCTGAGAAAAGACCGACAACAGATTCAACGGCGCCAAAACGATCGGCGCTGGTTGCTTCATCGTCATCGAGAATCTCGTCGACATTCGCGATCATCACCGACAACGGATTGAGCCAGCGAAAGCCCGATCCATTGATCAGCACCTGCAGGAACGCCGCGGGCGTCACGGGGCCAAACTCCTTCTCATACAAGGCGCGCTCGTGATCGAGTATCGCCTTATGCAGCACGAGTAGCGGCTTGCGTATCTCGCCAAGAAACTGAATGGCGCGCTCGTCGTTGATCTTCATTGTTTGACTCCGGAAGCAGTAATGCATTGAAAGAAACGTGAAGCTGGCTTGCATGTATGAGATGGAAGAAAATGCGCATTTCGAATGAAGCATTTCAATGAACTGCCCAGAGCCGAAGCGAAAGAGCAAGCGCAAAATAATCGTTTCGTCGTCTGCGTTCCACATCAGAAACCACGCCGGTTGCTTTTTTATAGGCAACTGAACGATGCTATGCTGGCGGCGCCCATTATGAAGATTCGCTGAACATAGCAGTCTGTCTGCGTGACGGTGTCCGATAGTGGAAGCAGCGTCTTCCGGTCAAACCCCAGGCACACGTCATCAACCTCCCGGACATGCAAGACGAACACACGGCAACCTTGCTCGACTATTACACGCGACATCAGACTTCCGTGCAATGGCGCGGCTTTCTGACCGCGCTCGCCGAAGAGTTCGAGACCCAGATTGATACGTCGCAGTTGCGCGAGCTGATGTCGCGCATTGGCGCGCGCTTTGCTGCGAAGCACCCGGCGGGCGACTGCGCGACGCTGGACGATCTCGCTGCGTTTCTCAACAGCATATGGTCCGGGCTCGACTGGGGCTTCGTTCGCCTTGCCGAACGGGACGACTATCTGTCCATCGAACATTGCTGCGCGCCGCTTGCCGCGTTCGGCGAACGGGCCGCGCCGTGGGCTTCCGCTTTTCTCGAAGGCGCGTATCAGCACTGGCTGCACGAACTGGGCGCGGGCTCGCTGGCACTACAGGAATATCAAAGCGCCGACGCGCACACATACGAATTCAGACTGTTGAAGGCGCCCTGACTAAACTAGACCCCAACGACGACGTTAACCATATAGTGAAACAGTGGGCGGACAGCTAGCGCTGTCGCAGTACAGGGATGCGCAGGACAAGCAGAGGAAACATCATGAGCGTTTCAGACGACGTCGGTAATCTGTTCCGGCGCTTCGGTGGCGACGCCGGGCAATATCAGGAGGTGACGCGTGACGACGACGCGAAGCATGCCGCGCTACGCTGGCCATTGCTGAACGCGCTCGACATCGCGCACGTCGGGCCCGTGCCGGACGCGGGCCGTCCCGCGTCGCCGGCGGTGCGCGCCGAACCGGCACCTCAGGCGTCGCCCGCACCCGCGGCGCAACGGGCAGACACGGTCGCCACGCCCGCCGGCTCCGAATCCACTGGACCGGCGCGCCCGCCGCTATTCGCGCGCGGCCATCGCCATGCGTCGATGCCGCCGCCCGTCGCTCCCGCGCAAATGGGCGCGAATCGCTTCAGCCCGCCGCCCACCGTCGCCGCTACTGCCGATCGCACCAATGCCGCAGCCAATGCGCCGAGCATGTCGGCCGCGCCCGCTGCTCAAACACCCGCGTCCGTCCCGCCTGCATCGACGGTTGCCGCAGCGCCTGCAACGCCCCCGGCTTCGCCGGCGTCGCGCGATGCCGCGCCGCAGCGCGAAGCACAACCCGTCCAGGTCGCCCCTTTTTTCGCACAAGGCCAAACGTTTGCTCGTGCCCCATTTGAGAATCCCGCCGTGGAAGCCGCGCGTGCCAAGCCGCAGGCGACCGCGCGGCAGCAGGGCGGTTCGATCCTCTCGGGGCTGTTCGGCGGCACGAATACGTCCCAGCCGGAGGCGCCCGCCAATGCGCCATCGAAAGACCTGACATCGCTCTTCGCCCGCCTGTCGCATGGCTCGGCGGCGCCTGGCCGTGTACTGCGCGACACCTTCAGATCGCGCTTCAAGGCGGATGGTGACGCATGAGAGTCGTTTCGGTTGTTTCGGCTAAAGGTGGTGTCGGCAAGACGACGCTCGCCGCGAATCTCGCCTCGGTGCTGGGCTCGAACGGACGCCGCGTGATCGCCGTCGATTTCGATCCGCAAAACGCGCTGCGTCTGCACTTCGGCATTCCCATCGACAGCTACGACGGCGTCGCCCGCGCGACGCTCGCGGGCGCATCGTGGCGCACGGTGATGTTCGACGGCATCGACGGCATTACGGCACTGCCGCATGGCGCGCTGAACGAAGACGACAGGCGCGTGTTCGAAGCGCAGCTCGACGCCGATCCCTATCTGATCCGCGAATCGCTCGACGCGCTCGCCCTCGATGCCGAAGACATCGTGCTGATCGACACGCCACCGGGCGCGACCGCCTACACGCGCGCCGCGCTGGTCGCCGCGGACTTCGTGCTGAACGTCGTGATCGCGGATGCCGCTTCCTATGCGGCGATTCCGCAGATGGAGCGGCTAATCCAGACTTACGCGTTGCCGCGTCAGGACTTCATCGGCTACGGCTACGTGATCAACCAGGTCGACCAGAGCCGCAGCCTCACCAAAGACGTCGTCAAAGTGTTGCGCGATGCGCTCGACGACCATCTGTTCCCTGGCGTGATCCATCTCGACCAGGGCGTGAGCGAATCGCTTGCGTACGACACGACCGTGATCCACTACGATCCGCACAGCCAGGCGGCCGCCGATCTGCGCGCATGCGGGGACTGGCTGGGCACGCGCCTGAACGGTCAGGCCAGGCTGCCGAGGAACGTCGCATGAGCACCGCTCCCGAAGACATCCTCGACGCCGCCGACAACGCGGCGCCGCGCCGCTCGCGTTTCGATCGCCTCGCGTCGCATCTGATCGACGGGCGCATTCTGGGCAGCAAGCCCGTCACGATCCTGCTCGTACTGTTCGCGCTGGCGGCGCTGTTCTTCGTGTTCACGGTGCCGCTCGCGTTCGGCGAGCAACTCACCTTTGCGATCTGCTGCTTCGTCTGCGCGCTGCTGTTTCGCCGCGCGCAAGGGCACTACGCGACGCTGGTGATGATCATGTTGTCGGTGATTGCGACGGGCCGCTATATGTACTGGCGTCTGACGGAGACGACATACTGGGAGCGGCCGCTCGACGCCGTATGGGGTCTGCTGCTGGTGTCGGCGGAAGTGTATGCGGCGCTCGTGCTGATGCTCGGATACTTCCAGACCGCGTGGCCGCTCAGGCGCAAGCCGATGCCGCTGCCTTTGGACCGCAGCGCCTGGCCGACCGTCGATATTTTCATTCCCACTTATAACGAGCCGCTGTCGGTGGTGAAGCCGACCATCTATGCGGCGATCGCGCTGGATTATCCAAAAGACAAATTGTCCATTCACGTGCTCGACGATGGCCGCCGCCCAGAGTTCAAGGCCTTCTGCGAGGAAGTGGGCGTCGCGTGGACGATCCGCTCGCACAACCGCCACGCGAAGGCGGGCAACATCAACGAGGCACTGAAGATCACCGACGGCGAATACTTCGCGATCTTCGACTGCGACCACATCCCCACACGCTCGTTTCTGCAAGTGGGCTTAGGCTGGTTCCTGCGCGACAAGAAACTGTCGATGCTGCAGACGCCGCACCATTTCTTCTCCGCCGATCCGTTCGAGAAAAACCTTGGCACGTTCCGCAAGGTGCCGAACGAAGGCGAACTGTTCTACGGTCTCGTGCAAGACGGCAACGACCTGTGGAACGCGACGTTCTTCTGCGGTTCGTGCGCGCTCTTGCGCCGCACGATGGTCGAGGAGATCGGCGGCATCGCTGTCGAGACCGTGACGGAGGACGCGCATACGGCGCTCAAGCTGCACCGCCGCGGCTACACGACCGCGTATCTGTCGATCCCGCAGGCAGCGGGCCTGGCGACGGAAAGTCTCGGTGGCCACATCGGCCAGCGCATCCGCTGGGCGCGCGGCATGACGCAGATTTTCCGCATCGACAATCCGCTCACGGGGCGCGGTCTGTCGTTCGGCCAGCGGCTGTGCTATCTGAACGCGATGATGCACTTCTTCTACGGCATCCCGCGTCTGGTGTTTCTCACCGCGCCGTTATCGTTTTTATTCTTCAACGCGCACATCATCCAGGCGGCGGCGGGCACGATCGCGATCTTCGCGCTGCCGCACATGTTCCACGCGAACATCACGAACTCGCGGATGCAGCAGAAGTTCCGCCATTCGTTCTGGTCTGAAGTCTATGAATCGGTGCTCGCGTCGTACATCACGGCGCCGACGCTGCTCGCGCTGATCAACCCGAAGCTCGGCAAGTTCAACGTGACGGCGAAGGGCGGGCGCATCGACGAGCAATACTTTGACTGGGGCATTTCGCGTCCTTACCTGATTCTGCTGGCGCTGAACCTGCTCGGCTTTATCGTCGGCTGCGTGCATATCGCGCTGAATTCCAGTTCGCATAGCGAAGTGCAGACAACGGTGCTGAACCTCGCGTGGACGGGCTACAACATGCTGATCCTCGGCGCGAGCGTCGCGGCGGCGCGCGAGCAGCGCCAGGTGCGCTCGACGCATCGCGTGGCGATGCGCATTCCGGCATCGCTGCGCTTCTCGACGGGCCGCACGCTCGTCTGCGAAACGGTTGACTACGCGGAAGGCGGCGTCGCGCTGCAATTGCCTGCCGCCATCCAGGTGCCGCTGCACGAGAGCGTGGTCGTGTCGCTGTTTCGCGGCCACGAAGAGTTCGTGTTTCCCGCCGACGTCACGTACTCGGTGCCGGGCCGCGTCGGCCTGAAGTTCGCGCCGATGACGCGCGAGCAGGAACTCGACTTCGTGCAGAGCACGTTCGCGCGCGCCGACGCCTGGACCGGCTGGGCCGAAGGGCGCGAGGTCGACACGCCGCTCAGGAGCCTGTCGCATGTGATGCGGGTTGGCGTGGGCGGTATCGGCGGGCTGTTTGAACATCTGTACGCCGACCTGCGCACATGGAGCGGTAGACGCAAGACCGCAGCAAACGACACGAAGAATGGAAAATAACGTATGGGGATCTTGCGATACGACGCCGCTCGTTCAGCGACGAAGCGGGCGGGTTTGCGTCGAACCGTGCGTTCGCTGACGCGCAACGGCTTGCGCTTGCCGCTGCGCGCGACGCTGGCCGCGTTGCTGTTTGCGATGACGCTGCCGACCGCGCAGGCCGCATCCGATGCCGCGCCTTCCACCTCGCCGGGCGCGATTCCCGCCACGCGCGCCGAACTTGCGGCGAAGCCGGGAACGACGCCCAGCACGACGCCGCTCGTGCCGTCCGCGCCCGCCAGCAATGGCTTGCCGCCGCTGCCGTCCGCGAAGCCCGTCGATCCGCGTGCGGGGCAGCAGCCCGCGTTCGCCGAGCCGGCGCCGCAACCCTTTGCCGTCGTGCGCGGCGGCCGCGACACGATGCCGACCACGGCCGACAACGGCACGGCCGTATCGGGCGGACGCCGTCAGACGTTCACGTTCGCGCAGTTGGGCGCGCTCGATCCGCTGCAACTGCGCGGCGTCGACGGCCAGAACGGCGTGCCGTTCTCGGTGCGCGCCGATGAAGTCGTGACGGGCGCGAACCTGCATCTGATCTATAGCTACTCGCCGTCGCTGCTGTCGAACCTGTCGCATCTGAAAGTGCTCGTGAACGGCGAAGTCGCGGCGACGCTGCCGTTGCCGCGCGAGCAGGCGGGCACGCTGCTCGCGCGCGACATTCCGCTCGAACCGCGCCTGATCACCGAGTTCAATCACCTGAACGTCCAGCTGATCGGCCATTACACGCAGGGCTGTGAAGACCCGGCGAGCAGCGCGCTGTGGGCGACCGTCAGCAACGCAAGCACGCTCGACCTCACGTTCGCGTCGCTTGCAGCCAAGCCTGATCTCGGCGCGCTGCCGCTGCCGTTCTTCGACCGGCGCGACATTCGCCGCCTCGAACTGCCGTTCGTGTTCGCCGCCAAGCCTTCGCCGCAAGCGCTCGAAGCGGCGGGCGCGGTCGCTTCGTGGTTCGGCTCGCTGGCCGGCTATCGCGGCGCGCTGTTTCCCGCGCAACTCGACAACGCGCCGCTGTCGGGTAACGCGGTCGTATTCGCGACCAACGACGAACGGCCCGCAGGCGTCACGCTGCCCACCATCAACGGCCCGATGCTCGCGGTCGTCGATCGCGAAGCACCCGCGCACGGCAAGCTGCTGCTCGTGCTGGGCCGCGACGCGCGCGAGTTGAAGATCGCCGCGAACGCGCTGTCGCTTGGCGAGGCGGCATTGTCGGGCACCGTGCAGACCATCACGCACGTCGACGCGCCGCGCGCGCGTCAACCGTACGACGCGCCAGGCTGGCTGCCGACCGATCGCCCCGTGCGCTTCGGCGAACTGGCCGTGCCGAAAGATCTGTCCGTGCGCGGCTATAACGGCGACGTCGTGCGCGTGGACCTGCGTGTCGCGCCCGATCTGTTCACGTGGCGTACGAAGGGCGTGCCCATCGACCTGCGTTACCGATTCACCGTCCGCCCCGCGCCGGACCGTTCGACGCTCAACATCAGCGTCAACAACAACTTCGTGCAGGCGCTGCGGATTCCCGCGCAGTCGTCGTCGATGCTCGATCTCGGCCGTTATCTGAACCGGATGCTGCCCGACCACACGGCGCCCGCGTCGAAAGAGATCTACATTCCGCCGCATCTGCTCGCGTCGCAGGCACAGCTGCGCTTCCACTTCTACTACGACATGCCGAAGACGGGCGAATGCCAGGGGCAGGTGCTCGACAACGTGCGCGGCGAGATCGATCCCGATTCGACCATCGATCTGTCATCGTTCCCGCACTACATGGCGCTGCCCGACCTGGCCGCGTTCGCGAACAGCGGCTGGCCGTTCACGAAGCTCGCCGACCTGTCGCAGACGGCCGTGATCCTGCCCGTCAACGCGAACCCGAGCGACTACAGCGTGTACCTGACGGTGATGGGCCGTATGGGCGCGTCGACGGCATATCCCGTCACGGCCGTCACCGTCGCGACGGCCGCCGACGTGCAGCGTCTCGCCGACAAGGATCTGCTCCTGATCGGCGCGCCCGGCCAGCAGCCGTTGCTGACGACATGGGAAAAGGACATGCCGTTTTCCACCGCCGACGACTCACGCCGCATGCAGTTCTCGAACGTGTCGTTCCGCATCGCCAACTGGTGGCACGGCGATCGCGGCGGCGTGCGCACGGCGGGGCGCGCGGACCTGTCGCTGGTGAATTCGTCGGGCGACGCGATCATCACCGGCTTCCAGTCGCCGCTCGAAAAAGGTCGTAGCGTGGTCGCGCTGATCTCGGCGCCCGGTCAGTCCGACACCGATCTGACCAACGCGATGCTCGACGCCGATCTCGTCCAGTCGATCCAGGGCGGCTTGACCGTGGTGCGCGGCAGAACACTCGAAGTGGTGTCGAACGGCGACGTGTATTACGTGGGCCACCTGTCGCCAATCGAGTACATGCGCTGGGCGTTGTCTGTGCATCCGCTGCTGTTGCTGCTCGCCGGGCTGATCGCGGCGCTGATCATCGCCGCTGTGTTCTACCGGCTATTGCGCGCGGTCGCTGCACGCCGGCTGAAGGATTGATATGCGGGCGTCGTTTTTCTCACGCCCGTTGCACGCTGCGCTCGCGTGCGCGGGTGTCATGGTTGGCATGACGGGCCACGTGCAAGCCGCGACGTGCGACGACTGGTCAGCGTATCGCGCGTTCGTGTCGCGCTTCGTGCAGCAGGACGGACGCGTCGTCGATTTCTCGACGCCCACGCAGCAGACCACGTCGGAAGGCCAGTCCTACGGCATGTTCTTCGCGCTCGTCGCGAACGACCGCGCGACCTTCGAGCGCGTGTTGCGCTGGACGCGCGCGAATCTGTCGGCGGGACGTTTCGACGGCGACGACGTGAAGCTGCCTTCATGGCAGTGGGGCAAAAAGCCGGATGGCGCGTATGGCGTGCTCGACCCGAACTCGGCGGCGGACTCGGACCTGTGGATCGCCTACGATCTGTTCGAGGCGGGCCGTCTGTGGCATGAACCGGCGTACACGAAGCTCGCGTATGCGCTCGTCACGCAGATCGAGAAGCAGGAAGTCGCGGATCTGCGCGGCCTCGGTCCGATGCTGCTGCCCGGTCCGCAAGGGTTCCGCAACGGCGGCACGACGCGGCTGAATCCGAGCTATCTGCCGTTGCCGTTGCTGCGCGCGCTCGCCGCGCAGTCGCCGAACGGGCCGTGGGCACGCGTCGCGGACAATGCATTCAAGCTCGTGAAGACGACTGCGCCGCTCGGTTTCGCGCCGGACTGGGCCGCTTATCGTGATGGGCAGCGCGATGGCCAATTCATCGTCGATCCGCAAAAGGGCGACGTGGGCAGCTACGATGCGATTCGCGTCTATCTGTGGGCAGGGCTGACTGCACCCGCCGATCCACTCGCGAAGCCGTGGCTCGCCGCATTGCACGGCATGCGCGACCGGATCGCGCAGACGGGCGTGCCGCCCGAGAAGGTCGCGACAACCACGGGCAACGCGAGCGGCGAAGGCCCAATCGGTTTCTGGGGCGCGCTGCTGCCGTATTTCCGCGCGCTCGGCGACACGCGCGCGGCGGGCCTCGCGCAAACGCATCTGGCCTCGCTCGCCACACCTACACCCGCGCCCGCACCAGGTGCAGGCCAGGCCACTCAAAACCAGCCTGTCTATTACGACGAGGTGTTGATGCTCTTCGGTACAGGGTCCGCAGACGGCCGCTACCGCTTCGATGAAAACGGCCGTCTCGTGCCGCGCTGGGAGAACTCATGCCAATCCGCCAACGCGCGCTCGTAATCGGCGTCGCACTCACGCTCGGCGCGGGCGCGGCGGCGTCGGCATTCGCGCAGGCGCAGCCTAACGATCCGATGAGCGTCCTGATCGATCAGGGCAAATACTGGCAGTCGCACAAGCGCGGCGATCTCGCCGAGCAGGCGTGGCTGAAGGTCTTGCGCATCGATCCGAAGCAGCCCGACGCGCTGTATGGCATGGGCATCGTGATGTCCGACCGCAAGGACGGCGCGGGTGCGCAGCAGTATCTCGCGCGCTTGCGCCAGGCCGCGCCGAACTATCCGAACATCGACGAACTCGCGCGGCGTCTCGGTCAATCGAGTCCCACGGACCAGGCCGTCAACGACGCGCGGCGTCTCGCGCAGGCCGGGCAGCAGGCGTCGGCGGCGCAGGCTTACCGGCAGGCGCTCGGCTTGAAGCCGACCAATCCGCAGCTCGCGCTGGAGTACTACCAGACGCTGGGTTCGTCGCCGCAAGGCTGGGAAGAGGCACGTCGCGGGCTGGAGCAGTTGGCGCGCGAGCATCCAGACGACCCGCGCTTCGCGCTTGCCTATGCGCAGCATCTGACGTATCGCGAAGCGAATCGGCGCGAGGGTATCGAGCAGCTTGCGCAGTTGTCGAAGGATTCCGTGGTCGGCGCGCAGGCGAAGGCGGCCTGGCGCCAGGCGTTGTTGTGGCTCGGCGTGCGCGCATCCGATGCACCGCTCTTTCAGGCGTATCTGTCTGCCGTTCCCGATGATGCCGCCGTCAAGGCGCGCGCCGATTCGATTGCCGAGCAGGACCGGCGCGCCAGCGAGCGCGCGCAGCAGAACGCGGGCGCAGACGTTCGCGGCCGCACGATCGCTGAAGGCTTTGCAGCGCTCGATCGCGGCGATCTCGTGACGGCGAAGGCACGCTTCACGTCGGTGCTCGCCAGTGCGCCGAACGATGGCGACGCGCTCGGCGGCATGGGTGTTGCGCTGCTCAAGCAGGAGCAATTCGCGCAGGCGCGCGACTATCTGCTGCGGGCATCGCAGCAAGGCGGCGCGGGCCGCTGGCGAGAGGCGCTCAATAGCGCGACCTACTGGATGTACACGAGCGAAGGTCTCGGCGAGCAGAGCAACGGCAATCTCGCGCAAGCGAAGGCGTCGTTCGAGAAAGCGATTGCCGTGAGTCCCGGCGACGTCACGGCGCAAACCGCGCTCGGCGATCTGCTGATGCAAAGCGGCGACCCGCGCGGCGCGGAAGCGGCGTTCCGGATGGCGTTGCGCCGCCAGGCCGACAATCCCGATGCGATCCGCGGCCTCGTCGGCGCGCTCGCCGCGCAGGGACGCGGCAACGAAGCGCTCAGCTTCGCGAACCAGTTGACTGACGAGCAGCGCAAGAAAGTGGGCGGCGCGGACCGTCTGCGCGGCGAGGCGCAAGCTGCGCAGGCGCGTGCCGCCGAAGCGCGCGGCGATCTGGGCAATGCGCGTAGCCTGTTCGAAGACGCGCTGCTGAGCAATCCCGACGATCCGTGGTTGCGGCTCGACCTCGCGCGCATCTATGCGAAGCAGGGCGCGTATGCCAATGCGAAGAGCATCATGGATGGCCTGATCGCGCTGCATCCGGACATGCCCGACGCGTTCTATGCGAGCGCGCTGCTCGCGGCGGATATGCAGGACTGGCGCTACGGTCTGTCGCAACTCGAACGCATTCCGCTCAACAAACGCACCGATGCGATGGCGGTGCTGCAGCATCGGCTGTGGGTTCATCAGCAGTGCGACGAAGCGGTGGCGCTCGCGAAGAGCGGGCGCGTCGCGCAGGCGCGCGGATTGCTGCAGAACGCGGAACCCGTTGCGGGCACGAATGCCGAGCTGATCGGCGCGATCGCGTCAGCTTATGTGAACACGGGTGACACGCCGCGCGCGCTGATGATGGTGCGCAGCGCCGTCGCGCGCGCGCCGAACGATCCGGGGCTGCTGCTCACCGACGCGGGCATTCTGCTGAACGCGGGCCAGGACATCGAACTGGGCGAGGTGATGCGGCGGCTCGCATCGATGCAGCTGACGGGCCAGCAACGCAGCGACTTCGAGAAGATCAACGTCGCGATCGTCGTGCGCCGCACGGATGCGCTGCGCCAGGCTAACGACCTGGCGAGCGCGTTCGACGTGCTGTCGCCGTGGCTTGCCGCGCGGCCGAACGATCCCGACATTCTGGCGGCGCTCGCGCGTCTGTACACCGCGAACAACGACAACGCGAATGCGCTCGCGACGTATCGCCTCGCGCTCGCGCAGAATCCGACCGACATGGGCCTGCTGCTCAACGCGGCGGGCGCGGCGACGCAGATCCGCAAGTTCGACTTCGCCGAATCGACGTTGAAGCAGGCGTTGCGCATCGCGCCGAACAATCCGGATGCGCTCGCCGCGATGGGGCGCATGTATCGTGCGCAGGGCAGGAACAGTCTGGCCGCGCAGTATTTCCAGCGTGCGCTGATTGCGCAGAACGCGCCGCTTGCGCGTCCCGGCGCGACGGCGGCGGACGCCAATGGTCAGCCCGTGCCGAGCGGCTGGGATGTGCCGTTGCGCCCGAGAGGGCCGATTCCGTTGCCTGGCACGAATCCTTTTGCGAACCGGGCGTCGGCGGATGCGTCGAACAGTGTGCCGTTCCCGGCGCAGAATACCGGTCTCATGACCCAACCGTCTCCGATGCCAGCCATGCCTGCCTATATTCCGCCGACGCAGCCGGTCAGCGCGCCTAATGCGCCGTACGTCGCGCCGCAGCCGCAGCCGGCCTCGCAGATCAACTCGCTGGAAACGCTCGCGCCGCAAGCCGCGGTGACGGGCAGCGGAACGTCGGACGCGGACGGCTACGGGCCCGATCAATATGGCTCGTCGCAGTCGGGCGGCGGGCTCGCGCTGGGACAGGCGTATCCGGCGCAAGGCTATGCCCAGCCTTATCAGCAACCGTATCAGCAGGGCTATCAGCAGCAGGCGCCCGGGCAGCAATATCAGCAACCGGTGTACGCGCAACCGGCTGACATCAGTACACCGTGGCCGATGTCGCCTCAGTCGCAGGCCGCCGCGCAGGCGCAGGCGACACAGGGAATGAACGCGCAGCCGGCTTCGAAGAAACGGACGACGAAGAGCGCGCGTACGTCGAACAGCAATGCGGCGTATGCGCAGCAGCAGGGCGGTTATCAGCAGGGCAGCGTTCCGCAGGGCGGCGCTCTGCAGCAGGGTTACGCGCAACCTTATCCGCAGCAACAGGCTTATCCGCAGCAACCATATCCACAACAGCCGTATCCGCAGCAGCGCACGTACGCGCAGCAGCCGTACCCGCAACAGCAGGCGTATCCGCAGCCTTACCAGCCGCAACCGCCGCAGCAGCCGTATGCGCAGCAGGGCTATACGAACCAGGGCTACGGACTCGTGCCCTACGTCCCGCAACCGCCCGCGCCTTATCCGACGCGCAATACGCAGATGCAGGACGAGCAGAACCGGCAATATCCGCAGCCCACCCAGCCGCAGCCGCTGACCGTCGAGGAAGAACTCGCGCAGATCAACCGCGAACAGACCAGCACGGTGAGCGGTGGCATCCAGTTCCGCAATCGAGACGGCGAGAACGGCCTGTCGAACCTGACGGATATCGAAGTGCCCGTGCAAGGCCGCATCCGCGCGGGCGATGGTCACGTGACGGTCGAAGTCACGCCCGTCACACTCGATGCGGGCACGGCGAGCAGCAATTCGAACACGCTGGCCCGCTTCGGCTCCGCGCAAACCGATCAGACCAGCAATCCGTACGGCTCGCAGACGGCGACGGGTGTCGGTGTCGACGTCGGCTATCAATATCGCGGCCTGAAAGCCGATGTCGGCGCGACGCCGTTCGGCTTTCGCGAGCAGAACATCGTCGGCGGCGTGCAGTACAAGGGTGGACTGACCGACAAGGTGTCGTACCGGCTGACGGCGGCACGCCGCGCCGTAACCGACAGCCTGTTGTCCTACGCCGGCGCGCGCGATGCGCTGGCGAATCTGGAATGGGGCGGTGTCACGTCGAACGGCCTGCGCGCGGATATCGGTTGGGACGACGGCACGAGCGGCCTGTACGCGAACCTGGCGGGGGACTACTACGATGGCCGTCACGTCGCGTCGAACAATTCGGTCAAGGGCGGCGGCGGCGTGTACACGCGTCTCTACAAGGACGCGGACCAGACTTTCACGGTCGGCGTGAACACCACGCTGATGCACTACAACAAGAATCTGTCGTACTTCACGTATGGTCAGGGCGGCTACTTCAGCCCGCAGCAGTATGCGATCCTGAATCTGCCGATCGAATGGACCGGGCGCAACGGGCCGTTCGCCTACGACCTGAAGGCGTCGATCGGAGTGCAGCATTACCGTCAGGACGATTCGCCTTACTTCCCGCTCGATCCCAATCTGCAAAGTGACGCCGCCTCGCGTTTCGCGAAGGCAACCCAACCGGTGCCCGACCAGAACGCCGTCTATCCCGGCCAGAGCAAGACGGGCGTGTCGTACTCGATCGATGCGGTCGGCGAGTATCAGCTTGCGCCGCAACTCACGGTCGGCGCGGCAGCGTCGTTCGGAAACGCGTACGAGTATCGCGAGTTCGTCGCTGCCGTGTATGTGCGCTATGCGTTCACCAGGCAGACCGGCTTACCTGTCTTCCCGCCTTCGCCGCTGCGCTCATCGTACCTTCCCGTGAACGACTGAGCACGTTCTCTGAAGAAGCAACGCGGTGACCGCGTTGCTTCTTTCCTCTCCTTGCAGCAAGCACGCCTGCGGCGGTCCGCGAGTATCCCGGACCGCCGCCGGCACTTCGCACGCACGTTTTTTTACGTCCCACTACAATCAACCGACCCGATCCCTGAATGTGCATGCGCAACAGATCGACGCAGTGCGTATGCACTCGCCGGCCTCTCGCGATTAGCGCGTCACGTCTAACAAAGCGCGGTTATCGACCGGATTTTGTTGGGCGTCGGCGGATAAACAAAAACCCCCACTTACGGATACGCTCATGGCAACGCTGAACATCAACGGCCAGTCTCATACCATCGACGCGCCGCCCGACATGCCCGTGCTCTGGGCGCTGCGCGATATCGTCGGTCTCACGGGAACGAAGTTCGGCTGCGGCATCGCGCAATGCGGCGCATGCACCGTGCATCTGGATGGCGTTGCCGTGCGCTCATGCGTGCTGCCCATCGCGGCTGTCGGCGACAAGAAGATCACGACGATCGAAGCCGTCGGCGACACGCCCGCGGGCAAGAAAGTGCAGGCGGCGTGGCGGCACCTGGACGTCGTGCAATGCGGCTACTGCCAGTCCGGACAGGTGATGCAGGCGGCTTCGCTGCTCGCCCAGAACCCGAACCCGAGCGACGCCGATATCGACGCGGCGATGGCGGGTAATATCTGCCGCTGTGGCACGTACAACCGCATCCGCGCTGCTGTGAAGCAGGCAGCGAAGGAGGCGTGACATGTCGCAAGGATTGCTCGATGCACAAAACGGCAAGCCGCGCGACGACGATGCCGCGCGAGTCACACGCCGTGCGTTTTTGAAATTCAGTGCGAGTGTCGCCGCGATGGCGGGCGGCGGCCTGATGCTCGGCTTCAGCATGCCTGCGCAAAGCCAGGGCGATGTGCGCAAGTCCGTGATCGGCGGCGATGGTGTCGAAACGCCGCAAAGCGGCGTGCTGGCGCCGAACGCATTCGTGCAGATCGACACGGCGGGCAAGGTCACGCTGATCATCCCGAAGGTCGAGATGGGGCAAGGCGTGTACACGTCGATCCCGATGCTGATTGCGGAAGAGCTCGAAGTGCCGCTCGACAGCGTAACGATCGACCATGCGCCGCCCGACGAAACGCGCTTCACGGACCCGCTGCTCGGCGGCCAGCTGACGGGCGGCTCGACGTCGATCCGCTATGCATGGGAACCGATGCGACGCGCGGGCGCGACCACGCGTGTGCTGCTGATCAACGCGGCCGCGCAGCAGTGGCAGGTGGACCCGGCGTCGTGCCATGCCGAGAACGGCCAGGTGATTCATGCGGACACGAAGCGCAGCGTCGCCTACGGCCAGCTCGTCGATGCCGCCGCGAAACTGCCCGTGCCGCAGAACGTGCCGTTGAAGAACCCGAAAGACTTCAAGCTGATCGGCACGCAGGCGAAGCGTCTCGATTCGCCGGAGAAAGTAGACGGCAGCGCGGTTTTCGGCCTCGATGTACGCGTGCCCGACATGGTTTACGCAGTCATCGTCAATTGCCCGGTGTTCGGCGGGACGCTTGCGAGCGTCGACGATACGGTTGCGAAGAAGATTCCCGGCGTGCGGCAGATCGTGAAGATCGACAACGGCGTTGCCGTGATCGGCGATCACACGTGGGCGGCGAAACGCGGCGCGTCGGCGTTGAAGATCACATGGAACGAAGGCGCGGGCGCAGCCGTGTCGATGAAGACGATCGTCGACGACATGGAGAAGGCGTCGCAGAACGACGGTGCGGTCGCGCGCAAGGACGGTGACGTGAACAACGCGTTCTCGCAGGCGAAGGCACGCATCGATGCCGTGTATCAGCAGCCGTTTCTCGCGCACGCAACGATGGAGCCGGTCAACTGTACGGTTCACGTGAAGCCCGATAGCTGCGAAATCTGGGTCGGCACGCAGGTGCCGACGCGGGCGCGCGATGCGGGCGCGAAGGTGACGGGGCTGTCGCCGGACAAGATCATCGTTCACAACTTCCTGCTCGGCGGCGGCTTCGGACGCAGGCTCGAATTCGACATGGTCACGCAGGCCGTGAAAGTGGCAAAGCAGCTGAACGTGCCCGTGAAGGTGACGTGGACGCGCGAGGAAGACATCCAGCACGACATGTATCGCCCGTATTACTACGACAAGATTTCGGCCGGGCTCGACGCGAACGGCAAGCCAATTGCGTGGCAGCATCGCATTGTCGGCTCGTCGATTCTGGCGCGTTTCGCGCCGCCTGCGGTGAAGAACGGCGTCGATCCCGATGCCGTCGAAGTCGCCGCCGATCTGCCGTACGACCTGCCGAATCAGCTCATCGATTACGTGCGCCAGGAGCCGCACGCGATACCGACTGCATTCTGGCGCGGCGTGGGTCCGACGCGCGGCACGTTCGTTGTCGAGAGCTTCATCGACGAACTTGCGGCGCAGACCAAGACCGATCCCGTCAAGTATCGGCGCGACCTGCTTGGCAAATCGCCGCGCGCGCTGAACGTGCTGAACGTCGCGACGCAGGCGGCGGGCTGGGGCAGCACGTTGCCGAAGGGGCAGGGGCGCGGGGTGTCGGTGATGCACGCGTTCGGCAGTTTCTTTTCGATGGTGGCCGACGTCACTGTCGATCAGGGCGAGGTGACGGTGAATCGCGTGGTATGCGCTGTCGATTGCGGGATGGTGGTCAACCCGAACACAGTGGAAGCGCAGATCCAGGGCGGCATTATCTTCGCGATCACGGCGGCGCTGTACAGCGAGATCACGATCGATCGCGGCCGCGTGCAGCAGAACAACTTCACGGATTACCGGATTCTGCGCATCAACGAAACGCCGAGCATCGACGTGCATATCGTGAAGAGCAGCGAGGCGCCGGGCGGCATCGGCGAGCCGGGAACGGCAGCGGCGCAGCCCGCGATCGCCAACGCGATCTATGCGGCGACGGGCAAGCGGTTGCGGCAGTTGCCTGTCGGTAACCAGTTGATGAACGCGTAAGGGGCCGGCGATGAAAACGACATTGAAGGCATTGGCGCTTGCTGCTGGATTTACCGCTTCGTTCGCGCTCCCCACGTTGTCTCACGCGGCCGATGATGCGCTCGTCACACGCGGAGAATATCTGGCGAAGGCGGGCGACTGTATTGCGTGTCACTCTACGCCGCACGGCAAGCCATTCACTGGCGGCCTGAAAATGATGACGCCGATGGGCGCGATCTATTCGACCAATATCACGCCCGATCCGGAGACGGGCATTGGCCAGTACAGCGAGGACGACTTCAAGCGCGCGATGCGCGAGGGCGTCGCGAAGGACGGCCACAATCTGTATCCGGCGATGCCGTATCCGTCGTACGCGAAGGTCAACGACGACGACATGCATGCGCTTTACACATACTTCATGCATGGCGTGGCGCCCATCAAGCAGGCGAACCGCGAGCCGGACATCAAGTGGCCGTTGAACATGCGATGGCCGCTGAAGTTCTGGAACATGGTCTTTCTGGAGAAAGGCGTGTACCAGGACAAGACGGGCAAGGACGTCGCATGGAATCGCGGTGCGTACCTGATTCAGGGGCTTGGGCATTGTGGCTCGTGTCATACGCCGCGCGGCGTTGCGTTCCAGGAGAAGGCACTCGACGAAAGCGGTGCTCTGTATCTATCGGGCAGCCCGATCGACAACTGGTTCGCGTCGAACCTGACGGGTGAGCATAACGTTGGTCTGGGCCGCTGGTCCGAGGCCGATGTTGCGCAGTTTTTGAAGACGGGCGCGAATCAGCATGCGTCGGCGTTTGGTTCGATGACGGATGTCATCAACAACAGCACGCAGGCGCTGACGGATGTCGATGTTGCTGCGATGTCGCGGTATCTGAAGTCGCTGCCGGCGGCGGGCGGCTCAGGCGGGCCGGCTTATGCGTATGACGCGAAGGTGACTAAGGTTTCGCTGACGCGGCCTGCTAATGATGCCGGTGCGCGGGTTTATACGGCGTTCTGCATGCATTGTCATGGGGTGGATGGGCGTGGGTTTGCGCCTATGCTGGCGCCGCTTGCTGGGAATCCTAATGTGCTGGAGAAGAATGCTTCTTCGTTGATCAATGTCACGCTTAATGGCACTGGCGATCTGGTGATTGGTGGGGTGCCTGCTGCTTATCCTATGCCCAAGTATGGGCCTGTGCTGAATGATCAGCAGATCGCTGATGTGCTTACTTTTATTCGGGCTGGATGGAATAATGGCGCGCCTGCTGTTGGCGCGGGGGATGTGGCTAAGGTTAGGAAAGCTACGCAGTAAATGGGTTTTTTGTCTGCGACGCTGGGTGGTTTGCTTGTTTTGTGCTGCCGTCCGCGGTTTGCCTTCGTGGCGCGGTTGGTTTGGTTTTATGGGGTTTTCGCTGGCATCCGCGATGCGTTAGCTTGCTTCAAGCGTCGCCCCTGTGCGGGGCGGCACCTACTTTTCTTTGCCGCCGCAAAGAAAAGTAGGGGCGGTTTCAAACGTGAAGTGCAACACAAGGCTTAGTGGACAGAAGTATCGGGGCTGGAAGCAAGTGCAAGCATGGTGGAGAAGACTTCGAACGGCGAATGAAATGCGTGTGTGGCACGAGGGCGAGCGTTGAGGCTATCGGCAATGGCGTCAAGGTCATCCTGACTGTAGACCGAGAGATTGGTGCCCTTGGGCAGATACTGGCGTAGCAGACCATTGGTGTTCTCGCACGTGCCACGTTGCCAGGGGCTATGA
>NZ_FNDI01000050.1:0-43245 GCF_900100565.1 Paraburkholderia steynii
CAGCGACAGCGACAGCGACAGCGACAGCGACAGCGAGCCGGGGGCCGGAGAGGGCAGGGGCACCAAAGCGCTCGCCGTCCTCTGCCCACCAAGAAGACCATCCGAGACACACTAGCGCCGGATTGCAGACACAGCGCGGCCTGCCCGCAAGCCCAGCTTCGACGGGACGTCACCAATCGTACGGCGCAGCCCTATCTCAAAATTAATAAGCTTTACTGATTGATTATTCGCAGCGACCCAAACATGGACAACCCCAAAGCAACCAGCCCGTCTCCACCACAGAATGCGCCCCACAGGCGCCCGCGACTGCCAGAAGATGCGCAGACCAGCAGACCAACGCCCAAACCCGCCTACAGCCCCCAAATGGCCCCAAATTCGCCGCTACGCGCAAAAAGTATTTCCCAGCAAAGACTTGCGGCCGAAACCGTGAAACAACCTTAAGAAAACCACGCAGTCCAAGAAACCTTTATAATGCAATGAGTTAGCTGATCATTCGCCGAATGTTCCACGCTTCTACATGCTTCAAGCGAGATATTTCGCGCCAAACACCGGTTTCGTTGATTTTCTAAGCGAAAACGATCAATCCGTATCATTCGCTACGTAGTCTGTCGTATTCAATACAGCGGAAGCCCGCTCGACCAGCAACCAGCCGTAAAAACCCGAAAAAGCCGCGCCCAAGCGTTACCGCAACAGCATCAACTGAGGCACCGCATCGCTTCCAGCCCAAACGATCGCGTTCTGCCCAAACCGCACGCCAAGCGCCTTAGCCTCTTCAACCGACACCCCCAGCACAAGAAAACTAGCTTCACCGGTCCAATCATTGGACGGGTGCTGGCCGACGCCCTCGATAAACGTCAACCCACGCTGCATCAGTTCGACAGCAAGCGACTTCTGCCTCTCAGCGTTCGCTGCATCATCGAGCGGTTCGCTGAAAGGATTGCACGCTGTAACAAACGCGCTGCTCTCCACGCCGTTCAAACGGTGAATCGCAGCTAGCGACGCATTACCCTCGCCGATCTTCAGCAAGGCCGGCGTGGAACCGTGAACCCGATAGTGCGTCTCCAGATAAGCCTGGATCGTCGCGCGGGGAATCTGTGATTCGGAAAACAAAAAACCCTCCAGTTGCGGGAGGGTCGACGCGTCACCCTTTGGTTGCTCAGCTGAGCCACATCCGCTTTCGCGATCCACCTTGCCGGGGCGGGCAGGTTGGCATGGGCGTCGACCCAATTCAAGATGAACCGGCAGTAGAGCATGGTGGCCAATTCAGCGTCAAGGCGGCAGACTCCGCTTCTGCACACCTGCATACGACAACGGGTTGCTCGCCGAAAATCGCACCCGTATCGTTCGCATGAACCGAGCGTGGTGCGACTCACGGCGCGACTGACCGCACGCGAGCCAAACGCATCGCAGGAACACCCCGTGCATCCCGAACGCGAATCGAACGAATCGAACGAACCTACTCAATGAACAAGGAAGTCGAACTCAAACGAGCCAAGCGTCGCGCGACGCTCCTGCTGCTGATCGCCACCGGCATTTTCATCGCGACGGCCTTCATGCAACGCAGCCTGTGGATCGACGGTATCAAGGCGGTTGCAGAAGCCGCGATGGTCGGCGCGCTCGCCGACTGGTTCGCTGTCGTCGCGCTGTTCCGCCGCGTGCCGATTCCCGGCGTCGCCGCGCACACCGCGATCATCCCGCAGAACAAGGACAAGATCGCCGATAACCTCGCGCTGTTCGTGCGCGAGAAGTTTCTCGACGATTCGTCGATAGTCGGCCTGATCCGCAAGCACGATCCCGCGCAAAGCATCACGAACTGGCTGTGTGTCGAAGAGAACACGCAGCGCCTCGGCGGCTATGTGGTCAAGCTGACGAGCGGCATCCTCGAATTGCTGGACGATACGCGCATCCAGGCCTTCATCAAGGATGCGCTGGACGCGATGCTCGACAAGATCGACCTGTCGAAAGCGACGGGCGCGATCCTCGACACGCTGACGCGCGACGGCCGTCACCAGCAATTGCTCGACGAAGGCATCGAGCATCTGATGGCATTGCTGCGCGAACCGGGCGTCCGCGCGTTCATTGCCGAGCAGATCGTCGACTGGCTCAAGCGCGAATACCCGACGCTGCAGAAACTGATGCCATCCGAATGGCTTGGCGAGAGCGGCGCGAACGTCGTCGCGGACACCGTGAACAACATGCTGCTCCGCGTGAGCGAGGACCCCGATCACAAGCTGCGCCACAAGTTCGACGAAGCGGCCGCGCGTCTCATCGTCAAGCTGAAGTCCGATCCTGCATTTCTGCAGAAGGGCGAAGAGATCAAGCGTTACGTGAAAGAAAGCGAGAATCTCGCGCTATACGTGAAAGATCTGTGGAGCCAGTTGCGCGACTGGTTGCGGCGCGACCTCGAGCGCGACGATTCCGTGCTGCACGCGAAGGTGGCCGCGATGGGGCAATGGGTCGGACGCGAACTGGCGCGGGACGAATCGCTGCGCCGCTCGTTGAACGATCATATGGAAGAAGCGGCGCGCGCGATGGCGCCGGATTTTGCAGGCTATCTGACGCGCCACATCAGCGACACGGTCAAGAACTGGGATTCGCGCGACATGTCGCGGCAGATCGAATTGAACATCGGTAAAGACCTGCAATACATCCGCATCAACGGGACGTTGGTTGGCGGATGCATCGGCCTGCTGCTTTATGGAAGCTCGCAGATTTTCGCGCTCGTGCGGCTACACCTCTGGTAGCGCGGCACGAACACGGACACGCTTATTGCGTAGCCGTCGGCTTTTTCTGCTGGGCGCATTCCTGCGTGAAAAGCATGCTCGCCTGGTCCGGCGTCATCGCCTCGCCGCTGTAAATCCTGTCGATGACAGCCGTGACCGCCTGACGATCCGACGCATCCTTGTAGTACGTCTGCGCCTGCGTCAACGCCTGCTGCTTCGTTTTCTTGTGACGGCGCCAGGACGCCACCTGGCCCGCAATATCGCCGATCGCGAAGCACTGGTCGGCGACCGTCTGCGCGAACGTCGGCGTCGACGGTTGCGCGAGGCAGACGGCGAGCGCCGCCGCGGCTACTGCTCGTTTCATTTCCGGTTCCTGTTGTCAGATGGGCGATAGTATAAAGACGGGCGCCGCCGCCACCCAGCCTCGCGCTCACGCCCACCCGCTCATTTCAACGCCACGCGCACCCGCAGGACGCCCATGCCGCTCAACCCTTCGTCGCCGCTCGCCCGACTGCTCAACGGTCCGATCCATCCCGGCAAGGTCGTCTGGATCGGCTTGCGGACGCGGCGAAAAGTCGCGATGTCGGTGGTCGAGACGGCGCAGATCGACGCCGACGCGGGGCTCGTTGGCGATCACTACGCGAGCCGCGCCGGCGCGCGTCAGGTAACGCTGATTCAGGCTGAAAGCCTGCGCAGCATCGCCAGTCATCTGGGACGCAGCGACGTTGCCGCAATCGACGTGCGCCGCAACATCGTGACGCAAGGCATCAATCTGATGGCGTTGAAAGACCGGCAATTTCGGATCGGCGGCGCCGTGCTGCAAACGACGGGCGAATGTCACCCGTGTTCGCGTATGGAAGAAGTGCTGGGCGTGGGCGGATACAACGCCGTGCGCGGCTTCGGCGGCATTACGGCGCGCGTCGTGAAAGGCGGCACGATCGGGATCGGCGACGTGATCGAAGCGCTGCCCGTTGTGGACTAGCGCGTTCGATGCACGTCGTGCCGCACGGTTTATTTCTTCGCGACTTCGAAGAGATTCCGGTACTGCCCGTAACCTTCATCTTCCAGCCGCGAGACAGGAATGAAGCGCAGCGACGCCGAGTTGATGCAATAACGCAGTCCGCCCGTTTCGCGCGGTCCGTCCGGAAACACGTGACCAAGGTGACTGTCGCCATGTTTCGAGCGCACTTCGGTTCGGATCATGCCGTGGCTCATGTCGCGCAGTTCGACGACGTGCTCGTCTTCCAGCGGTTTCGTGAAGCTCGGCCAGCCGCAACCGCTGTCGAATTTGTCCATCGACGTGAAAAGCGGCTCGCCGGAAACCACGTCGACATACAAGCCGGCTTCCTTGCTGTCCCAGAACTCGTTGTAGAAGGGGCGTTCCGTCCCGCTTTCCTGCGTCACGCGACGCTGTTCGGCGGTGAGTCGGGCCACTGCTTCCGGTGTTTTTTCGTACGCGGGCATGTGTGAATCTCTCCTTGATAGGCGCGGCCAGCGCTGACGCTTGCCACACGAGTCTGACGGCCCGTTTTCCAGCGTTGCCGGTGACGGGCACTCGTATATATGGGCACTGTGGATACGCACAAGCATACGCAAATGTCCCGCAGCTTGCAGCGCGCGCGCCAGGTGCGCCGCTGGCGCGTGCGCTGCGATTGATGCATTTGCTGAATCATTCGCGGATGCTTGCGAATGGCCAGCGAGCAAGACGACAATAGGCGCGCTTCAGGAACCATGCCGCTGACCCACAGCCCTATATGGGCACCGACGATGAAGAAAACAACTTCCACCACGAAGCCCGCCGCAAAAAAGGCGCACGCCGCTGCAAAGAAAGCGGCGCGTCCGAAGAAGCCGCAACCGCTCGACGCGATCATCGGCGCCGATGGTCTCGCCCGTCCGCCGTGGGCATCCGTCGATCCGCTGCTCAAGGATTACTACGACACCGAATGGGGCATGCCCGTGCGCGACGAGCGCGGCCTCTTCGAACGGTTGAGCCTGGAGGCGTTTCAGTCGGGGCTATCGTGGGCGACCATCTTGCGCAAGCGCGACGCGTTTCGCGAGGCGTTCGCCAACTTCGATCCGGACGTGGTCGCATCGTTCGACGAGAAGGACATCGAACGCCTGATGAACGATGAGCGCATCGTTCGCAACCGGGCAAAGATTCTTGCAACGATCGCCAACGCTGCCGCGACGATCCGCTTGCGCGACGAGGGTGGCCTCGCCGCGCTGATCTGGTCGTTCCAGCCGCACACGACACCCGCGCCGCGCACGATCGCCGAGATTCCGACCACGTCGGCGGAATCCCTTGCGTTGAGCAAGGCGTTGCGCAAGCGCGGCTTTGTATTCGTCGGACCGACGACGATGCATGCGCTGATGGAAGCGACGGGCATCGTGGACACGCATCTCGTCGATAGCCATCGCCGTGGCACGTCGGGCGTGTGGCCGCGCGAGTGACCAACACGCCGACGTGCGGCGGCCTCAGCTACTTCGCCGCGCAGCCATGAACGCCTCGACATAGCGCAGCGCCTGTTCGCACTGATCGGGCGAAAGCATGTGAATCGAATTGGGCAGCGGATCGAAACCCAGCTCGGTCGCGACCCAGCGGATCGCTTTCGAGCGCGCTTCGAAAGCATTGACGCCGTCGCGCCGCACCTTGCTGGCGACGAGCGGTTCGAGCGCGTCGTGCAAGCGGCTTTTCGCGTCGCGCAGCGCGGCGTCGGCGAGGCGTCCGAGCGGCACATGCCGCGTGCTGCGCGCATGAATGCCGATCCACGCCTGACATGGCGTGCAGACCCAGACGGGACCGTGATCGTCGCGATACGGATAGCTCTCTTCGCCCGCGCGCGCGAGCACGGCTTTCGCGCCGCAGTAATCACACAGCGGCTGCGGCAGCGCCTTGACGGGTTTGCCTACGCGCATCGCTGCGCCTCGGCCGGTTTCAGTTGCTTCATACAGCGCTCGACAGTGGGTGGCTTTCCCAAAGATACCAAATGGCCGCTTTCCGCACGAGAGGCAACGCGTGCGTGCTGTGTCATCGGTGTTTGAGCGAGCGGCGGGCAACCGTCCCTTCGCTACGGCGCGCGGGCACCGTCAGGCGCCGACGATGCCGGCGGCGGAAACGCTGTCGCTGGTGTGCCGAGGCGTCCTGGCGGCGAGGCGTCTTGTCGCTTGTGCGGCGCCATCGTCCGAAGCAGCACGACATCGCGCTCGGGCTCCGGCATCGCGATGATCGCGTGCAAGGTCACTCTCGTCGTCCAGCACACATCGGACGGTGTCGCGAGCGTCGGGTTGGACGCATAGAACGTGAAGCGCTCGATATTCACCTGATCGCCGCGCAGCTCGGCGATCAGTGTCCGCGTGAGTTGACGCTCGGCCGCCGCGTACTGCTGCGGCGTCGGCGCGGGCAAGGGCGCACTCGATGCATCGTTGACCAGTACCTTGTAGAGCAGGCCGAAATACTGATCGACGTCCGCATCCGACATGTCACGCAGCGAGACGCGGTTCATCACCGCGCGCATATCGTCGAGACCGAAGCAGTTGACGGGCACCAGCTCATCGAGGAACTTGGTCAACAGCTTCACGTATTGAAGACGGTCCGAAGGCGAGAGATGCACAAGACCGTTCGACATGAATTCTTCGCGTGCTCTGGAGTCGAGAAAGATCTGTCCGACGTGCCGCGCGCCACCGTGAGTGTCCGACGCGATGACGGGGTCATGCTGGATCTTCTCCACCCACGCGAGGATGATGTGCGCCTTGTTCGAATCTGGATCGATGCCGTGGTTGCGCAGCAGTTGATGGAGGTCGCGCTGTCCGTATTCCACCGCGCCCGCGATCGGGCCAGGCGCGACAGGCTGCGGGGCGGAGTCCAGGTCGTGGCGGATCGCCGCGCTGACCAGCGTCGCGGCCGTCAACGCAGCGATCGGCGCGAGGAAAAAAGCAGACCGTCTCATCGGGATGACAGGGTTGCGAATCGATTGCGCCTGTCGTGATTGACGGAAAACGGAAAATGCGACTTGTCGCTACGCGGCGCCGACTCAATATGATGTTAGGACATCCCTGCGTACACTGATGCAAATAGTCGGCGTATGTGCCACCAACATACGCATCGTCGATGCAATGAAGTCGCGATGTTAAGAAGCGGTTGCGTAATGTTCGTGGCGCTGAGCGTGGGCGGGATACGTTACGACGAAGATCGTCAAAGTCCCGGCCGCCCACGCATTCGAGTCAAGCAATCACAAAAGCTTCACTTTCCAGCTCCGGCATTGAGTGGCGTCGCCAAAGCGCGAGCATTGTCGGCCGTCATCTTCGCGCCGCTCGCCCGATAACCATTCGAATAGAGCAGGAATGCCATGATGTCCGCGTAATCCTGATCCTTCATCTTGCCTGGTTTGTCAGCGGGCATGTTCGTCGACATGTACGTGAACACGCCGCCAATCGTCAGATGCGCATTCGATGCCGGCGCGAACGCCGGCCCTTGCAGCGCGGGCGCCGTCACGCCCTGCAACTGCGCGCCGTGGCATTTTGCGCACGCGGCCGAATAGAGCATCTTGCCGTGTGTCGCTTGCGCCTGATCGAACGCGGGCGTTCCTCCCGCCGCGTCGGCGGCGATCTTCACGAAGCCGCCCGCGCTGTCGGCATTCGCCGACGCCAGCAGCGCACGTTGCGCGACTGCGTGCGATGCGGAAGGACCGTCGCGAAAGCGCGCATCGTCGTCGCGGGCGGTTGCGTCGAGCGCGTGCGCGGGCATCGCCCAGTCGTGGGTCAAACCAGCGAGCCGTCCACTGCCCGACATCTTGTCGAGCGCCGCATCGATCCGCTCGCGCAGCGCCACCGTGCGTGGCCCGAATGCGAACACGAGTTGCCAGTCCGCATAGGGCGAGCGAGCGGCGGAGACAGTGAACCGCCGTTGCGGATGTGCAAGCCGATACGCGACGACAGCCGGATACCAGACGATCGCACGCTGCGCCTGTCCTTTCGCCACCGCTTCGACAGTCAATGCCGACGTGTTCTCCAGATCGAGCGTGACGCTCGGCTGCTGCACGGCGATCAGTTGCGCGGGACTCGCATAGGTCGCCGCGACCGTGTTCTTCGCCGCGCCTTGCGGATTGGCGTCGGGCGCTTCGATGTTCACATAGCCCGCGCGCAGGTAGCCGTGCGAGAACTGCAGCTTGCTGCTGGAAGCATCGGCCACATTCGAGCGCGGAAAGCCCGCGATCACGTCGCAGTCGCGTGCGAGCGTCTTGTCGAGCTCTCCAAGCGAGACGCCGTCGTCGTCGCCTTCGCCGATGCCGTGCCTGACGATCGTCGCGGCGATGCCTGCCTGCGCAAACGCATCGCGCGCGACGGCTTCGTCCAGCGCCGCCGACGGACTGCCGGGAAACGTGCAAACCTTCACAGCCGCCATCGAATGAATCGACGTGAGCGCGAGACAGGCAGCGAGCACGCTCGCTGCCGGAATACGATTGAGAAAATGGTTCATGTCTGGACGTCCGGAAAGATCACGAGTGGTTGAGCGCGAACACGTACAGCGTTCCGCCGCGCGGCACCTTGTCGGCGGCCTTGGCCATCGGGCCGCCCCAGATCGGATTGGCGCCGCCATAGCCCGCCAGCACCGCGACATACTCCTTGCCGTCGATCTCGAACACGGACGGCTGCGCAATGATGCCGCTCGCGAGTTTCGGGCTTTGCCACAGCACCTTGCCGCTCGTGACATCGAATGCGTAGAGATACCCATCGAGTGAGCCGCTGAACGCGAGGCCGCTCGCCGTGGTGGCCACGCCGCCGTTCCACGGCAGCTTGCTCCAGTGGCTCCAGAGCTTCTTGCCTGTATTCACGTCGATGGCCTGCAATTCGCCGTATCCCTTGCTGCCCGGCTCGGGCTTGATCTCAAAGCTTTCGCCGAGGTACGGCAAGCCCTCCATGTACGTCACCGACTTGCCGGACAGCGACATGCACGAATGCAGCGTCGGGATGACCGCGATGTGCCTGTCCGCGTCGTAGGAAACCGACCACCAGTTCTTGCCGCCAAGGAAGCTTGGGCAGGTTTCGATCGTCGTGCCCGTTTTCGGATACTTCGATTCGTCCTGCACGGGTTTGCCGTCGGCGGTGTAGCCCGTGACGGAAGTCGCCTTCACGAACGGGCGCGCATAGATCAGCTTGCCGTTGCTGCGATCGATTGCATGGAAGTAACCGTTGCGGTCGGCATGGATGATCGCGTCATAGTCCTTGCCTTCGTAGTTGATATTGGCGAGCACGGGAGTGTTGACGCCGTCGTAATCCCACGTGTCGTGACGCGTGTACTGGTAGTGCCATTTGAGGTTGCCTGTTTTCGGATCGAGCGCGAGCAGCGAGTCCGAATAGAGGTTGTCGCCAGGGCGAAGATCCGCGAGCCACGGCCCTGGATTGCCGACGCCCCAATAGAGCGTCTTGCTGCCGGGATCAAACGTGCCCGTCAGCCATGCGGGCGCGCCGCCATGCTCCTGTGTGCCGTCGGGCCACGTGTTGCCGCCCGGCTCCTTCGCGCCGGGCACGGTGTAGCGCTTCCATTGCACGTTGCCGTTCTCGGGATCGAGCGCCGCGATGAATCCGCGCGCGCCATACTCACCGCCCGAGCTGCCCACCACGATCGAGCCGTCGAGCGCCAGCGGCGCGAGCGAGAATGCATAGCCGGTGGCCGGCTCGAACATCGACTTCTTCCACACCAGCGCGCCCGTTTGCGCATCGAGCGCGGCCACTTCTCCATTGAGCATCGCGACATACACGTTCTTGCCATACAGCGCGACGCCACGGTTCACGACGTCGCAACACGCGTTCTTGAACGCTTCCGCGCCGAGCTTCGGTTCGTACTTCCACAACTGCTTGCCGGTGGCGGCATCGAATGCATAGACGTTGTCCTTGGGCGTCGTCACGAACAGGTATCGGCCGTTGATGATGGGCGTCGCTTCGAAGCCTTGCTGAAGCTCCGAAGGAAACTTGTAGGCCCACGTCTGCTTCAGGTTCTTCACGTTCGACGTGTCGATCTGCTTGAGCGGCGAATGCGCCTGACCGTTATACGTGCGGTAGTACGTGAGCCAGCCTGGATCGCTTTGCGCCGACGAGAGCCGCTCGTAGGTCACGGCGGGATAGTCGGCCGCGGCGGCTACCGTTGCGGGCCTCAGACTGATTGCCGCCACCACGCCCGCGACGAGCATCGCGAGCCGTGTGGCCGAAGCCTGACTTGTCTTCATCGTTGTCTCCTATCCAACATCGTTGTGGGTGAGTTATCGTGCGACGCCTGTCAGCAAGGCATCGTTGGCTTGCATGGCGGCTGCGCGGTCGTAAAGGCAAGTCGCATGCCATTGATTGGCTATCCTTGCTAACTGGCGCGCGGGGCGTATCGAAGCCCGTGAGCGTCTTGTTATCACGCATCAGGAAGCGTCACGCGACGTGTTGCATCGTGGAGCAAGGGACAACTCACCTGTTGCCGTATGTGACAGCACACGTGTGTCGTGTGCCTGGTGTTCACGATGAGTGCCGCATGCGCAATGGCACGCTTCTCGCACGCTGCATGGCGACGATGAGCGGCCGCGACGTATCGTGCCGCTGCGTCGTATCGTCAAACAGCGGGTGCAATGTCATGAACAGTTTGCGTGCGATGGTCGAGCGATGGCTGGCGCATATGCCGCCGTCCAGAGTCAGCTTTGCCAGATTCAAATGCGACAGCAGCGGAAGGCGCTGTCATGTGCGTGTCCACGTGCATCGTCCCGAAGGCGATGTCGCGATTCACTTCTTTCGACATTGCGACGGCATGTGGCGTGTGTTTCCGCCCGCTAGCGCGCCGATTGTGATGGGGTATCCGCGGATGTCTCGTTCCAGGCCGACGACGTGAAGCGGTAGTTGTCGGCGGCAAGCCGCCATTCCGTGTGCGACTTGTGCAGAATCAGTATCCACATGGCGACGGATAGCAACGCCAGCACGCCAAGCGCTCCACCGACGATCAGAAACATCATCAGGTCGGACATGAGGCTGCCCTCAGGTTCATCCGTGGTTGCGCGTGCATGTCAATCGAGCCAGCCGCGTTGCCGCGCATGATCGATGAACTGATACACATCTTTCGCGAGACCGGTCGCATTGAAGAGCGCTTCGAGCTCGCCGATGATGTCGTCGAGATCGCGCGTGCCATCGCAGCGCGAGAGAATTTCGCCTGCACTCGGATTGAGTTTCACCAGGCCTTCCGGATACAGCAGGACATACGCGTCCTGGACTGGCTCCCATTGCAGTCGGAAAAGATCACGTAGCCTCGGGCGCTCGCTCGCACCGGTGTTCGCAGGCATCGGCATCATGGCGTCAGTTCTTGTTCAATGGCGTCGGGCGCCTGTCACGAAGCGGGCTGAGGCGTTCGAGCAGGCAGTCGAAGCGCCGCACGCGACGCGCGGCGGCGCATCGGCGCAACGTCAGCGGTTGGCGATATACATCGTGATCTCAAAGCCGAAACGCAGATCCGTGTAGGCGGGCGTAGTCCATTGCATGGCTGTCTCCTTGGTGGGTTTGACGAAGAACCGCGGTTGAACTGCGGTCGGGGCTGTTGAACGCAAGCTCCATGCCGAAGGGCGTTCGCGCGATGTGCGAGAGATTCTCAGTGAACACGCTGTCCACATTCGGAGCACAGGTGTTGCAAAAATCAACAGCCTGCAACAGCGGACGACCGTGCTAGTTCTCGCTCGCGCCGCTGTCCCGCGGATCTGCGGCACACAGGGAAGGCATCTTGCGATAGACGGTGTTGCGCGAAATGCCGAGCGCGCGCGCCGCCGCTGACACGTTCCCGTTATGCCGCGCGACAGCCGCCGCAATCGCGGAGGCCTGCACGTCCTGCATCCGCGCGTCGTGCAGCGGCAAGGGATAGTCTGCCGCGCGCGCCGCCAGTGCTGAACTGCTGCGCAGATCGTCGAAGAAATCGTCGGGCAGATGCTCGCGGCGGATTTGCCCGTCGTCGTCGACCATCGCGGCTGCCGTGCGCAGCAGATTGCCGAGTTGCCGGAAGTTGCCCGGCCATGCGCATTGCTCGAACAGCGTCTTCACGTCGTCCGCGACGCTGAGCGGCGCGCCTTCCATTTCGTCGGGCGGCACCGATTGCAGCATCCGCTCGATGACGATGGCGAGATCGGTGCGTTCACGCAAGGGCGGCAGTTTGACGACGAGGCCGTTCAAACGGTAATACAGGTCCTCTCGGAACCGGTTCTGCACGATCATTTCGCGCAGATTGCGGTGCGTCGCGCAGATGATCGCGATGTCGACGGGAATCGACTTGCTGGAGCCGAGCGGATCGACGACGCGTTCCTGCAGCACGCGCAGCAGCCGCACTTGCAACGGATACGGCATGTCGCCGATCTCGTCGAGAAACAGCGTGCCGCCGTTGGCCTGCAGCAGTTTGCCGACCGCACCTTTGCGCCGCGCGCCCGTAAATGCGCCGTCTTCGTAGCCGAACAGCTCCGACTCGATCAGGTTTTCGGGTATCGACGCGCAATTGACCGCGACGAACGGGCCCGCGCGGCGCGGCGAATCGTTGTGAATGGCCTGCGCGAGCAGTTCCTTGCCAGTGCCCGTCTCGCCCGTGATCAGGATGGGGATGTCCTTGCCGAGCACCTTGCGCACCTTCGCGACGACGGCGCAAATCTGCGGATCGCCCGTGTCGAGCGAGTCGAGCCGCGACGGCGCGTTGGCAGGCGAGGCGGCTTTGGTCAGCGGTGCGCGCGCAGCGGCGGG
The DNA here is from genome assembly GCF_900100565.1 of Paraburkholderia steynii. NCBI lineage: Bacteria > Pseudomonadati > Pseudomonadota > Betaproteobacteria > Burkholderiales > Burkholderiaceae > Paraburkholderia > Paraburkholderia steynii. The sequence continues at coordinate 12,462 of NZ_FNDI01000050.1, forward strand.
CCGCGCGCTGGCGGCAGCGTCGGCGGGCCATGAAGTCTCGCTGCCGAGCGTCGGGCGGCGAAACTCGACGTTCGCGCACACGACCGTGCCGTTGCTCAGATCGAGCGTAATGTGATGGCCCTGGCTCGCGCGCAGGCGGTCGATCAACTGCGGCGTGGTCAGCCCGAACAGAGAAGACAGCGTATGCGCGCGCATCGCCGCGAGCGGCAGCCCGACCTGGAACTGCGCGCTGCGATTCGCGGACAGGAAGCGCCCGTCGCACGTGAAGGCCATGATGCCTTCCATCAACGTGCCCAGAAATTCGGGCCGGCCATGAAACGCGATTTGCAGCGTGTTGCGGAAGGTGTTCGCGAACAGATGGTTTTCGATCATCTGCACGGACATCTTCGCGAGCGCCATCGTGTGCTGATGGTAGCCGCGATGGTCGCCCGTCACGTCGAGCACGCCGACCAGATCGCCGTACGGATCGAGAATCGGCACGCTGGAACAGGTCAGGAAGCGGTTAGCGGCGAGATAGTGCTGATCGCCGTGTACGACGGTGGCGGTGCGCTCGGCGATGGCCGTGCCGATCGCATTCGTGCCTTGCCGTTCCTCGGCCCAGTTGGCGCCCGCCATGAGCGCGACTTTCTCGGCGCGCTGCAGAAAATCGTCGTCGCCGATCGAATGAAGAATCAGCCCTTGCGCATCGGTGAGCACGATCATGCTTTGCGTGTTCGCGATCTGCTCGCGCAGCGTTTCCATCACGGGCGTGGCGTGCGCGCACAGCACGAGATTCTGTTCGAGCTTCATGCGCAATTCGCCGTGCGTCAGCACATCGTAGTCGGGACGCATGGCCGCACTTAGCCCGAACGTTTCCGACCTCTCGTGCGCTTTCTGGATCGACGGGGTGAGCCAGCCGCTCTCCCGGCCTGTCAGTGATCCGGTTGTCTTCGCATCGTCGCGCATCTCTCCTCCTGTATCGTGCCTGTCGTCGTGCAGGCATCGCGGGAGTTAAAAGCAAGACGCGCGCCATTCCTTGCTGTTAGCCAGACGAAAGGATGTGTTGCGGGCGAAGCGGTCTACGGGAATCGGGCATGCGAAGATTCATTCTTCTGAACACGCGTTCGTCGCCGGGAACGCATATGAGTTCACACGACACGATGCATCGAACGATCACTCGCGATGGTCACGCAATCGCCTATACCGTGCATGGCGATCCAAACGGCGTGCCCGTCGTCGTGCTGCATGGCGGGCCGGGAAGCGGCAGTCAGCCTGGCGCGTTGCGTCTGTTCGATCTCACGCGCGTTCGCGTCGTGATGGTGGACCAGCGAGGCACAGGTGCATCGACGCCGCGTGGCAGCCTTCGCCATAACGACACGCAGCGCCTGATCCGCGATCTCGAAGCGATACGCACGCAACTGGGCATCGCACGTTGGGGCGTTGTCGGCGGATCGTGGGGCGCGGCGCTTGCGCTGGCATACGCGGGAACGTATCCCGCATCCGTTAGCGGCGTCGTGTTGCGCGGACTCTTTCTCACGTCGGAACGCGAAGTGCGTCGCCTGTTCGTGACGTCGCGTTTTCGTGCGCCGCGCGAGTGGCGAGCGTTGATGCGAGCAACGCGTTGCGAGCGGGCGTCGTCGCTGCCATCGGCCTGCGTCCGGTCGATGCGATCGCAATCACGCGGGCGTGCCGATGCCGTCGCTGCCGCGTGGCGCGCATATGAAAACGCGGTATTGATGCACAAGCAGACTGCGGCTCACAAGCGAACGTCATCGAAGCACGATGAAGCGACGACAGCGAAGTACCGCATTCAAGCGCGCTACCTCGCGCACGATTGCTGGCTTGGCGAACGTCGTCTGATCGCGCTGGCGAAGCTCGCGGTCGCATCGGGTGTGGCGGTGCGTGCGGTGCATGGATCTCGCGATCCCGTTTGTCCGCCCGACAATCTGCTTCGCTTGATGCGCGCCGTTCCCGGGGTACATGGCAGGTTTGTCGACGCGGGTCATCTGGCGTCGGACCCGCGTCTCGCGGAAGCACTCGTTGCTGCAATCCGCGAAGCGTTCGTCGCTTGTTAGCGCGATCGCGTCAACTGCCTTGATCGGCGAACAGATCGCCGAAAAGATCTGGCTCGGGAACGCGCTCCGGTTCCCGCGACGGCAGCGTGCCATCGCGGACTTGCGCGAGGACGGCGGGCGGCAGCCACGTCTCTTCCATCGCGGCAATGCCGCTCTCGATCATCTGCTGCAGAAAAAACGATTGCCGGCGTCCAGTGACTTCGGCCAATAGCCTCAGTCTCCGTTCGATCGCCGGTTCCACTCGTACTGCAACCACCTGTAGCCTGTTATCGGCGGTTCTTTTCAACGCATGCTCCTGTCGACATAACTCTGCGCCGTGCTTCTACCACGGCGCCTGGTCGCATGGCAATGCTTTATTTGAATTGGCGTTGAGTCACGGTGCCTTAATCGTCGTCATCGTCGTGATGACGATGCCAGCCGCGATGGTGGCCGTGATCGTGCCACCTGCGATCGTCGCGATAGCCGTATCCGTACCCGTAGCCCTCGCCGTAGTAGACGGGCGCTGGCGCGTAGACGGCGGGCGGCGGCGGTGCGTAGACGACGGCAGGAGCCGGCTCGACATAGATCGGCGCCGGCACGCCGAACGTCACGCCGACATCGACGTGAGCGAGTGCCGCTGTGGACGCGCATGCGCTGAAGAGTCCGGCCGCGCAGATGAGTGTCAGGTGTTTCAACGTGTTGCTCCGTTCAGGGCGTCCGCAGATGGATGCCATTTGATGGCGAGTGACGCGCATTGTAGAAATGCAGTCGTTCTCATGTTGCTTCCACCCTGTTGCGTGTGTAACGCGAGGTAACCGCGCGATCAGGAAGCCGTGAGCGAATCGCCCGATACATGCACGCGTTGTCCAACCTGCACCTGCGGCTGCGTCGGGTAAGTGAAGTTGCGATAGGTGCCGTCCTGCATGCGGACCTGCACCTGGTAGCTCGTCTGCTTGCGCACGGCGTGCTCGATGCCGTTACCCGCGACACCACCGCCGACAGCGCCCACCACAGTAGCGAGAATGCGCCCACGCCCGCCGCCGAACTGATTGCCGATCAGGCCACCCGCGACCGCGCCGCCGACTGCGCCGAGACCCGTCGTCGGCTCGGGCGATTGCACGGCGTTGACGGCAACGACTTCGCCCGCATAGGGATCTGCGGCGACTTGCCGTGTGCCTGCCGGTTGCGCGGACGCTTGCGCGTAGTCACCGTTCGCGTATTGCGGAGCCGGTGTGACACGCGGCTTGCGCGTGTGATGAACGGGCTTGGGAGCCTCGGTCGCCGCTTGCTGCGCGACGGGCTGCGCGACCGGTTGCGCGGCATTCGTTTGTTGCACCACGCCCGTTTGCTGGGTAGCGGCGAGCGGCGCGCTCGCCGCTTGCGCCACGGGGGGCGCGACCTGCTCGTTGGCCGGGGTCGTCGCGTGCGATACGGGCAGAATGCCCGTCATCGCTGCAACGCCGGTGACGCTAGCGAGTATCACGGACACAGCCGCGCCCGCGATCAAGGGATGGATACGGCTGCGTTGCGCAATGCTGTTCGTGACGTTGGCGCTCATCGTAGGCTCCACGGTTGGTGTGTGCCTGCAATAACGCCGCTCGACCGAGCGCGGTGTACGTATTACTGCAACGGCTTTGTAAGCATTTGTAGCGGGTGTTTCGATGCGATATGCGCGCTTAGCAAAAGCGCTGCGCGAGATCGTAGATCAACAGAAACACGCAACCCGTATCGCTTCTGAAGCGATCGTCGACCGTTCCCGCTTCCGCGATGCCCACCCATCCCGGCAACAGACGCTGGCCGTTCTGAATGGCCTCGCCTTCGAGCATGTAGATGAACTCCGGTCCCGTATGCAGGTGCATCGGGAACACCGTTCCCGCTTCGAAGCGAACGAGCTGCATCGCGCGCCCGTTGGCCTTGCCGAGATTCTTGATCTGGACGCCGCTAGCACACGCCGACGGTGTCCACGGCAGCGCTTGCGCATCGACGGATGAAAAGCGCGGCGCGGTAGGTTGCTGGTTCATCTCATCTCCCGTTTGTTTTCGTTAGGGATTTCCTGACGCGAGATTCAGCGGGCTTGACGTCGAGCCCGTTCCCAATCCTGACTGCATCAAAAATTGCGGCGTGGGTCAATGTCAAAGCGCGTACGTGTGTCGCTTGCCGATAGCGCACACCTGACTTTCGCTTGGGCTGGACGGCACGCGCAGACAGGTCGGGAGAAGGGAATGCATTTTGAGGAGCTTTCCAACGAAGAGTGGTCGCTGGTCGCACCGATACTCAGTGCGCAACCGCGTGCAGGCGTCCTCAAGCGTGGGCGTCCGCGCATCAGGACGCGCGTGGTCGCCAATGCGGTGCTATGGGTGTTGACCACCGGGCAATCGTGGTCGAAGCTGCCCGCGCACTATCCGTCGCAACCGACTTGCCGATGCCGTTTCGAAGAGTGGCGGCTCGGTGGCAAGCTCGCCGAGATGATCCGCATCCTGAGCGAGCTGGGACGCAGTTTTTCATATGTGCCCGACGCGCCATGCGTGAGCAAAAAGCCCGTGCCGAAACGCGACGATTGCACGATGAGCGAGCGGGGCATACCTCGCGTGATCTGGAAAAGCCAGGCGTCGTGGCAGGCATCGCCGGCACAGCAAGAAGCCGCGCACGAGCTGCGCCCCGACAACCCGAGCCGCGCATTCTGGATGGGGCTCGCTGCGAAGGGCGCGCGCGTCATCGACGAGAGAGGCTATGTCGTGTACGTCGCGGCCGATCCGGTGCCGGGCGCGATGTTTCGCGGCTGGGCGGAGATCACGCGGGACGGCAGGCGCGTCGCGCGCTCCGGCCTGGTAGGCCCGAAGTTCGACATGCCGGACGACGCGCTGCAATGCGCGCTGACGTGGGCGCGACGCTGGATCGAATTGCACGGCGTGCGTTTCGAACTGGAACTGCTACACAGAGCGGCCGACTGACGCACGCGGCCTCACACATGATCCGGACTGCATCGCGCACCAGTTTCGGGCGGTTTATAACGTTTCCTGAAACTGTGAGTTGGTTGATCAGATGTTTATCCGCAGAGCCGACACTCCTACACTGTTTTCAACGCAACGAACAAAACAGTTCGAAGCATCCGAAAACAAATCTGGAGGTAATGATCATGAAATCGCTCATCAAGGCTCTTGCAGTTGCTGCTGTCCTCGCTGTTCCGGTCGTGTCATTCGCGCAATCCAGCCAGCCGGTGACCCGTGCCCAAGTCCGCGCCGAGCTGGTGCAACTGGAAAAAGCGGGTTATGTCCCGTCGAATAGCAGCGACACGCAATACCCGGCCAACATTCAGGCCGCAGAAGCAAAGGTTGATGTTGCAAACGGCATTCAAAACAGCGGTGTCGGCGGCGTTGCAGATGGCTCGTCGCAAGGTGGTCAACGCGCTTCGTTCTCCCCGAGCTCTTACTCAGTGCCTGTTTTCGAACACCACTGATCTGCTAAGCGCTGGCCTCGTAGCCAGCGCAACTGCCTGATTGAATCGACCGCGACACGCGCCGTTATATGACGGAACGCCTGTCGCGGTTTGTTTTTTGGGCGCGTGTTTTGACATCGCTGACGAGCAGCGACCACCAGCTTCATTGAACAAGCCACCCGCGCCCAATCGGCCACGCCAGCACCTTCCGATACAACGCGATCAACTTGTCCGTCACCGCCTCACCCGCCAGCGACCAAAGCGGCGTGACGACCACATACGCCACGCATGCAATCAAAACGGCGCCCACCATATCCAGTGGGTAATGCACGCCGACGAACACGCGCGCCCACGCGACGGCCAGCCCTGCAACGAGCGTTAGCTCACCGTACCAACGCTTGCGCGCCAACAGCAAGGTCAGCGCAACGCCGGCGAACACGGTGCCGTGATCGCTTGGAAACGACGAATCCGGCGCGTGCTCGATGAACGTATGACCAAGCCCGATCATGAACGGCCGTGGATGCATCCACGCATGACCGATGACCTGATTGAACCCGAGCGCAAGCAGCACGACGCAACATGCGCGCAGCGCCGTCGCGCGATTGTTCCTGATGCCCGAGAGCCATAGCGCGGCGAGCACCAGAGGAACGAAATAGATTACGTAGTCGGCGATGAATGACGCGACGTCGATTTGCCAGCGTGGCGTCGACGTGGTCGCGTTGATCGTGAGAAAGAGCGCCTGATTGAACGCTTCGAGTGTGTGCATGCTGTGATCGTGTCGGGCTAGAAACCCTGGTGGAAAACGGTCGCCCGATCGTACCGGGTGAAGCTTATGTCACGCTTAGGGCCATGCAATGCATGTTGACCACGTGTACGCAGCGAACGGAGTATCCTTTCGATGAACTTGCAAAAGACGGCACATGTGCCGTCTTTTAGCAAAATGGCGAAAATGAAGGACGGTGCTTCATGGATGCGGTCTCCGACGTGCTGCGCGTCGTGCGCCTGGGCGGCGCGGTTTATCTTCACGCCGAATTGACGGCGCCGTGGTGTGTGATCGGTCACGCCGATCAGTCATTGTGTACCGCGTATCTGCCGAAGTCGGATCGTGTCGTCTCCTATCATCTGATCACGGAAGGCATGTGCTGGGCGCGGCTGCCCGACGGCAACGAGCCCGCCATCTGCGTCGGCGCCGGCGAACTGCTCGTCGTGCCGCAAGGCGAGGCGCACATCATGGGAAGCGCCGTCGATCTCACGCCCGTGCCCGCCGGACCGCTCATCGAATCGCAACTGGCCGCGATGCCGGGCGAAGTATTGAATCTTTCGTACGGCGGAGGAGGCGCGCGGACCAGCGTGCTATGCGGCTTTCTCGCCTGCGACGATGCGCTGAGCAACCCGGTGCTCGGCTCGCTGCCGCGTCTCTTCAAGGTCGACGTGCGCAACGATCCGCACTCGGCATGGATCGAGGCGTCGCTGCGCTATGCCGCGACCGAGGCGGCGCAACGGCGCGCAGGCAGCGCGATCGTGCTCTCGCGTTTATCGGAACTGCTGTTCGTGTGGGCCGTGCGGCGCTGCATCGACGACTTGCCGGCAGACCGCAAGAACTGGCTCGCGGGCGTGAAGGACCGGTTCGTCGGCCGCGCGCTGTCGATTCTGCATGCGCAACCTGCCTACAACTGGACCGTCGATGAACTCGCGCGAAAAGTCGGCCTGTCGCGTTCCGCGTTTGCAGCGCGATTCAGCGAACTGCTAGGCCAACCGCCGATGCAATACCTCGCGCGCTGGCGTCTGATCGTCGCGGCGCAGGAACTGTCGTACAGCAGCAAGGCGATTGCGGCGATCGCCGAGGAAGTCGGTTACGAATCGGAATCGGCATTCCATCGCGCGTTCAGGCGCGAGTTCGGCCAGCCGCCCGCTGCGTGGCGAAAGGGTCATAGCCATGTCAACGGCGCCGAGGCTCTGGCGGCGAGCCAGTAACGCGACAGTTCCAGCAACTGACCGCTGCGCCGCAGCGTGAAGGTCACGCGATTGCGCCTGGGCAAGCCGCCGCGCGCAACGCGGACAAAGGCGGCTCGCCGTGGCATCGAATGGAGAGCCCGAAGCTCGCTTGCCATCGCGTGGAGGATGCGACGCGCTGCGGCATGCCATGCGAGCGGATCGAGTATCCGCGTGCCGCGCAGCGATCTCAACAGCGACAGCGCAGTGCTGAGTTCGCGCATATGCCTGCCGTGGTCGTTGTTCAACTGCCGCACGATCGCGAAGCACGTGTCCCAGCCGACATGCGTATGAACCTGCAGCCACGCGATCAGCAGCACGGTCGGCAAGAGCGCGAGGCTCTCGCGCGTCAGCACGTCGCTGTGCAATAGCGCGAGCAATTCAGCCTGTGAACTGTCGCTGATGCAGCGTCGCTGCAAGTCCGGCAGGTGACGCATGACAAGGCCTCCTGTGACGAAAGGGTCGCGGATTCTCGTGGCCGATGGCGGACGCTTCGCGTCTTGCCACGGCGATGGAAAAGGCTGGACACCTGACTTCACAAAACCTTGCTGCCTGACGTCGTTGAACGCGCTTGCTGCAAAAGATGATGGATGGTGCTCGATGCCGTCTCGGGATTCACTATGAGGCAACGTGCCTCAAAGACCCTTGCCCTTGCGTCGCGCCTCTTTGTCCGATCGTCCGTTTTTGTCGTGCGCGTCGTGCAGACTTTGCCGCGCGTCCGGAGCGCTTTGCCGGGCGTCCTGTTGTCATCGGCGTGTACCTCGCGATTCCTTCGATTGACGCGAGCGAACCTTGCGACAACACTGTCTTCGAGTGCGCCCTGTGCCGCGAATCAACGCGTGACAGGGCGTTCGTTCTTCGGGCATCGATCTGCGTTGGGAGCGCGTAATTCATGAACAGTCTGGATGGAACCATCGTCGCCATTACGGGCGCCTTCGGCAATCTCGGTCTAGTGACGGCGCAAGTGCTGGCCGAGCGCGGCGCTAAAGTCGCGTTGATCGGCAGAGGGAAGGCGCCGGCGAATCTGCCCGCGTCGCTGGCGCAGGCGTACGTCGCGAGCGGCGTCGATCTCGCGGAACGGGACGCGGCACAACGCGCGGTCGATTCGATCGCGAGCCAGCTCGGCGGGCTGAATGCGCTCGTGAACGTCGCGGGCGGCTTTAGCTGGGAGACGGTCGCGGACGGCAGCGCGGACACATGGGAACGCATGTTCGACGTGAACGTAAAGACGACGGTCAATGCCACGAAAGCGTCGCTCCATCATCTGACGAAGGACGCGGGCGGGCGGATTGTCAACATCGGCGCGATGGCGGGGTTGAAGGCGGCTATGGGGATGGGCGCATACGCTGCATCGAAGGCGGGCGTGATGCGTTTGACGGAAGCGCTTGCCGAAGAACTCAAGGACAAGGGCGCAACCGTCAACGCGATTTTGCCGAGCATCATCGACACGCCGCAGAATCGCGCCGACATGCCCGATGCCGATTTCACGCGCTGGGTGACGCCGGAGCAGATTGGCGGCGTGATCGCGTTTTTGCTGTCGAAGGAAGCTCAGTGTGTGACGGGCGCGCTGATTCCCGTCGCGGGACGAGTGTGAGGCCAACTGATTTAAAACATTACAAACGCCTGTCAAAGATATTTCATAATCATTCATTAAATTAGCGCGTCATCAAGGCGCGCCATGGACGACTGATCCGCGGCGTGGGCTGATTGTTGAGCCACCCACCCATCCCCACCAACGGATCACAACAACATGGCGCAGCCACTCGATTACTCACGCCGCAAGGCGCTCAAGATCATCGCCGGCGCACCGATGCTGCCGCTCGGCAGCGCGGCCGCCGCCTCGCTGCTCGCGGCATGCGGCAGCGGCAACGACCACGCGGCAAGCACTACGCCTTCCCCGTCGACGTCCGCCTTCACGGCGGCGTCGTTCGCAGGCATGGCCGCACCGTCGCTCGCCGATCCCGCCGCGATGGCGACGACCACGGTCGCCTCGACGATGACCGCGCAGTTCGCCGACGGCAGCCGCCGCAGCTACAAGCTCGCGTATCAGCCGTTCTTCATCACGGGCGACACGGTGCCGAACACGACGGGCGGCACGATCGTCGCGGGCGGGTACTTCGACATCAACAATCAGCCGATCATCGACCGTTCCGTTCCCGGCAAGGAACGCCAGTTCTTCTCCGATTGTCCCGACGGCACCTCGCTGATCCGCCTCGACAAGCCGACGGTGAAGGGCGTCAAGGGCAACCCGGTGTTCGCCGTCGTGCAGTTCGAATACGCGACGCGCGACCAGACGCAAACGGCCGCGGGCGACATGTACGGCAAGCTGCCGTCGCCCATCGCCGTGCTCACGCTCGATCAGGACCCGGCGACGGGCAAGCTTACGCTCGTGAGCTATTCGAATGTCGATACGTCGGGCGCGCATGGTTTGTGGATCACGTGCGGCGCGAGCCTGTCGCCGTGGAATACGCATCTGTCGAGCGAAGAATACGAGCCGGACGCCGCGACGATCGCGACGAACACGCAGTTCCAGGCGTATAGCCAGAACCTGTACGGCAACACGACGACGGCGCGTCCCTATCACTACGGGCATCTGCCCGAAGTCACCGTGAATCCCGACGGCACGGGCACGGTCAAGAAGCACTACTGCCTCGGCCGCATTTCGCACGAGCTGATCCAGGTGATGCCGGACAAGCGCACCGTGCTGATGGGCGACGACGCGACCAACGGCGGCCTCTTCATGTTCGTCGCCGACAAGGAAGCGGACCTGTCGGCGGGTACGCTGTATGTAGCGAAGTGGGCGCAAACATCGTCGGCGGGCGCGGGCGCTGCGACGCTCACGTGGCTCAATCTCGGCCACGCGACCAGCGATGAAATCGAAGCGCTAGCCAACACGCTGACGAACGCCGACATCATGGACATCGTCACGAACGAGTTAGCGGCGCCCAGCGATCCGACGTACACGCAGATTCACTTTGGCGGCAAGTTCAACTGGATTCGCATCAAGCCGGGCATGGAGAAGGCGGCCGCGTTCCTGGAGACGCACCGCTACGCCGCGCTGCGCGGCGCGAGCATGGGCTTCACGAAGCTCGAAGGGACGACGGTCAACGCGAAAGACAAGATCCTGTATTCGGCGATGTCGCAGATCACGGCGTCGATGGTGCGCGGCAACGCGCATTCGACCGACATCGCGCTCGACAAAGGCATCTCGTCAGGCGCCGTCTACGCGCTGAACATGAAGGGCGGCCAGAGCGACCTGGGCGGCGCGGCGATCAACAGCGAATGGGTGCCTGTCGACATGAGCGCGCCCGCCGCGCTCGTCGGCGAAGACCTCGCCGCGGCGGACAGCCTCGGCAATACCGCCAACCCGGAAAAGATCGCGAATCCCGACAACCTCAAGTTCTCGGAGAAACTGCGCACGCTCTTCATCGGCGAAGACAGCGGCATGCACGTCAACAACTTCCTGTGGGCGTACCACGTCGACACGAAGACGCTGTCGCGCATCCTGTCGTGCCCGGCGGGCGCCGAGTCGACGGGCCTGCATGCCGTCGACGAAATCAACGGCTGGACCTACATCATGAGCAATTTCCAGCACGCGGGTGACTGGAGCAGCTTGCACGCGAAAGTGCAGACCGCACTCGATCCGCTCGTGCGTGCGAACTACAAGGATCGCTTCGGCGCGGCGGTCGGCTATCTGACGGCCGATCCGACTTCGATCAAGCTCGCTTGACGGAATAGCTTGCGGCGATCCCCACAGGTCTCATCGCGGGGAAATTTGATGACGCTTCGGGCTGGACGGAAGGCCCGGTCGCGGGCGATTCATCGACCCCTCTTCGGAGGGGTTTTTTTATTGGCGTTCACTTTTTTGCAGCGCCGGTACTCCTTGCGCAGTTCGGCGATCTTCGCTGCGACGCTCGCCAGAATGCCGAGCGCTCCTACCGTTTCAACCAAAGCGGAAAGCATGGTGTCTCCTTTCTGATGCGAGGGCAATCGACGGTGATGGGTGAGTGGAGCGTAAGTCCACCGACTGGCCGTCACAATCTGGAAGTTCCAAAGCCAGATTTCGCCCTTGCCGAAGCGTGAGGTTTGCGCGCCGGCAATCAGAAGGACGATTGACGTGCGAAGGATTCAACGCGCGCGCTGCCGCGAATGGCGCTTCCTCACCGCTTCTTTCACGTCAGACCACCAGGCATTCGTCTCTGTCACTATTTGCGGCTATGCGGCGCAAGCGCTGTCAATACAATGGACGCGCCGAAAAGGATTCGGCCTACGTGGAAGAGTTTTTCGTATCGAGAGCGAGCGCCGTCGAGCGCATCGTGCTGGCGCGGCGCGCGCTGATGAAAGAGATTGAAGGTGCGAGCGCGGGGGCGTTCGCGCTCAGTCAAGGTCCGTCGTTGCTCGACAGGCTCGAGCAACTGATGTTCGACGTCCGCGCTGGCCGGATATCGGATTTCGTCATGCCGTCCCTGACGAGCAAGGTGCGGATACTCGTGATGGCCGACTAGCGCAATACACCGAATCCCGCCGCCAGGCCAGTGGGACACCTACGAACGCAATCGTAAAACCGAGCACAGCCTCGGAATTTGACATTCCGCACTTAACATTTTGCTGTCGGATGTCGATAAACCGTACTTCATACGCCTCTTTTCGCGGATAACGGACTGCTTCATTCAGCAAAGTCCGGCGAGCGGCCGAGGGGCACATTCTGGGGGCTCTCATGTTACAGGGCAGCTACAACAGTCTTCTCGTGCTGTTCTCGCTCCTTGTCGCGGTGCTGGCCGCGTACACGTCGCTTGAAATGGCGGGCCGCATCACGACGGCGACCGGCCGGGCCGCGCGTTGGTGGCTCACGGGCGGCGCATTCGCGATGGGGCTCGGCATCTGGTCGATGCACTTCATCGGCATGCTCGCGTTCAGCCTGCCGATCCGGCTTGGCTACGATCCCGTCGTCACGCTGCTTTCGCTGTCGATCGCGGTTGCGTCGTCGGCATTCGCGCTGTGGCTCGTCTGCCAGGACACGCTGCCCGCCGGGCGGCTTGCGGGCGGTGCGGTCCTGATGGGCCTCGGCGTCGCGGGCATGCACTACACGGGCATGGCAGCCATGCAGATGAAGCCGGGCATCGTCTACGACGCCGGGCTCTTCGCGCTGTCGATCGTGATCGCCGTCGCCGCATCGGGCGTCGCGTTGAAGACGGCGTTCAGCCTGCGGCACAACTCGCGCCGCATGCGTCCGCTGCGCGCGGGCGCCGCCGTCGTGATGGGACTCGCGATCGTCGGCATGCACTACACGGGCATGTCGGCGGCGGCCTTTCCGGTCGGCAGCCTGTGCGTCGCGGCATCGGATGGCGTGAACACCACGTGGGTCGCCGTCGTCATCATCATCGTGACGCTGGTGGTGACGGGCGTCGTACTGTCGATTTCCGTGCTCGACGAGCTGCGGCTCGAAACGGAGAACGCGGCGCTGACCCGTTCGCTTGCGCAAGCCAATCAGGAACTCGGCTATCTCGCCTGGCACGACGCGTTGACCAAGCTGCCGAACCGCGTGCTGCTCGAAGCGCGGCTCGAAGAAGCCCTGGCGAAAGCGCGCGTGGACGGCAGCCAGTTCGCCTTGATGTTCATGGACCTCGACGGCTTCAAGGTCGTCAACGATGCATACGGCCATCAGGTCGGCGACCGGCTGCTCGTGCAGGTGGCCGAGCGGCTCGCGTCGGCGGTACGAGCAAGGGACACGGTGGCGCGCGTGGGCGGCGACGAATTCGTGCTGCTCGTGCCCGGCGAGGACCAGGCGGGCGCGATGGCCGTCGCCAGCCGGTTGCTGGCCGTGATCGGCGCGCCGTTCGAGATCGACGGCCACGAACTGGGCATCTCGACCAGCATCGGCATCGCGATGTGTCCCGCCGACGGCGCTCGCGGCCACGAGGCGCTGATGCACGCCGACGCCGCGATGTATCACGCGAAGTCGCTGGGCCGCAACGCGTATTCCTTCTTCGATGTGTCGATGAACGAGAACATGCAGGGCCAGTTGCAGCTGACGCAGGACCTGCGCGCGGCCGTCGAGCGCAAGCAACTGGTGCTGCACTATCAGCCGCAATTCGCCGCACCCGATGGGCCGATTACGGGCGTCGAGGCGCTCGTGCGCTGGGCGCATCCGAAGCGCGGCCTGATCGGCCCCGACGAATTCATCCCGCTTGCCGAAAAGACGGGGTTGATCGTGCCGATCGGCGAATGGGTGCTCGACGAAGCGTGCCGGCAGATCCGCGAATGGATCGATTCGGGCGCGTGCGACTGGAACGTCGCCGTCAACCTGTCGCCCGTGCAGTTTGGCCACCCGCAACTGACGTCGCTGGTGCGCGAAACGCTCGAGCGGCATCGCGTCGATCCGCGCCGTCTGACGATCGAAGTGACCGAGTCGGCGGCGATGCGCGATGTCGACGCGAGCCTGCGCATTCTGCAAAGCCTGCACGAGATGGGCGTGCGCATTTCCATCGACGATTTCGGCACCGGCTATTCGAGCCTGATGTATCTGAAGCGTTTGCCCGCGAGCGAGCTGAAGATCGACCGGGGCTTCGTGCGCGAGCTGGCGCATGACGCGGAGGATGCGGCGATTGTCTCGTCCGTGGTCGCGCTCGGTCACACGCTGGGTATCGATATCGTCGCGGAAGGCGTCGAGACCGCAACGCAAAAGGAGTTTCTGACGCGGCTGGGGTGCAATTCGCTGCAAGGTTTTCTGCTCGGACGGCCGGTTCCGGCCGCGGACCTGGACGCCTTGTCGAGGGAATGCACGCAGCCGAGTTTGTCCTGACGTGTGCGGCTGCGCGGCGTGTTTCGTCTGAACGTTCGGTTGACCACATAACGACGCGCGCGGGTCGGCGATACTCTGCTTGCGCACGGGGGAAGTTTGCGCGTAACGCGATAAATCGAAAGAGGCGAAGGGTTGAACCGTCTGCAAAGCGTGAGCGCCACACGGCGCGAACCTTTGCCGAATGTCTAGCCTTCCGGCGCCGTCAGGCGACCGTGGCCTTCAAAACTACAGCATGAACGCCGGCCTTGGCCGGCGTTTTCTTTTCTGCGCGTCGCGCGTCGGGTCGAGCTGCGCTGCGGCTTTGTCGCATGCGATCTTTTCATCGCCGGTAGTATCTGGGTTTGGCTTGCGCCTACTCACTTTCTGTCGATGTCACACAACATGCACGCTGTACTCAAAAAATGGCTGTTCATCATCTATCTGCTGGGAAGCGGAACGATCTGGTCCACGGTGATGCTGCTGCTGTATCCGTTCACCAGCCGGTCGGCACGATACCGGCTCGCGGCGCTATGGTGCAGGGCGCTCGTCGTGGTGATGCGCGCGGCGTTCGGCATTCGCTGCTCGATCGAAGGCCTCGAACATTTGCCGAAGGAACCGTCGATCGTCCTGTGCCGCCACGAATCGACGTGGGAAACGCTCGCGTTTCTCGCGCTCTTTCCGCGCCGGATCAGCTTTGTGTTCAAGCAGGACTTGCTGCGCATTCCGTTCTTCGGCTGGGTGCTGAAGGGACTCGACATGGTCAGCCTGGACCGCGGCTCGCCGCGTCAGGCACATGTCGCCGTCACGCGTGAAGCGGCGGAGCGTCTCGCGAAAGGCGATATGGTCGTGATTTTTCCGGAAGGCACGCGGGTGCCGCACGGCGCGCCCGTCAAGCTCACGTCGGGCGGCGTGCGTCTGGCTTGCGCGACGGGCGCGCTGATCGTGCCTGTCGTACACAACGCCGGTAAGGTGTGGCCCGCGAAAGGCTGGCCGATGGGCGCGGGGGAAATCCGCGTGGTCATCGGTCCGACGCTGTCGCCTGCCGAGCGGTCACCGCAGGAACTCAGCCATCAGGTGCATGACTGGATGCAGGCCGAGCTACTGAAGCTCTAGCGCTCGCGGCTTCCGCTTTACGTCGCGCCGCCTGAAAGGGCGGCGCCCCAGGCTGTGTGTTCAGGCGGCGACGGGGTGCGCGAATTCCTGCTCGGTGCGCATCAGCCCTTCGATCATTCGCGCTTCAGCCTTGGCGATGTCTTCCAGCGAAGCAACGGCGAGCTGTCGGTCGAACGCGTCGAGCGCGATGGTCAGCCAAGCGTAGTTGTCGCCTTCGACCGTCCACTCGCCGCGCGCCTTTTCAGCGCTGTCGATATCGGTCATCGCGATCTGCGCTTCGGCGATATCGTCGATCGCTTCGGGCAGGTGGCCGATGCGGCTGAGTTCTTCCGCGATGAGCAGTTGCCGGCCGAGCGTCGTGAACAGCTCACGTGAGCCTTGCCCGCGGCGGAACGCGTCGAGACTTGCGTAGGCTTGCAGCAGCATGGCCCGCGTGATCGGCTCGTGCGCGGCGCGGCTGAAGGTCAGCGCGCGCAGCAACGGCGACATGGCGGGAGCGTGACGGGTCTGTTTGCGGCTTCTCGACTTGTTCGACATGGTGATGAACCTCTTATCTTCGTTTCCTGTGCGGGCGGGGGCCTTGTAGTCGCCAGGAAAAAGGTGCCGCCGATGCTCTGGCGGCACTACAGGGGATGACTGGTGTTACATGGGACGGAAGTCAGCGCTGAGGTGCAACTCCCGCCGGCAGGGATCCAACGACAAGCCTGCGAACGAATAATGAGCCGGGACAATTAAGACAGACTTAAATCGCGAAGGCCATTTCGAGCGACGTACGCAGGCTTGCCGGCATTACTGGTACTGGGCGTGAATGGCCTGACGTTGCGCGGCCTCTTCTTCGGCGTGCTTTTTCGCAAGATGCCGTCCGACGATGCAACCGCCGACCGCGCCAACCACGGCGTGATGGCCCGCGTAGTGTCCCGCGACGCCGCCAACCACGGCGCCTTTGATACAGCCCGCCGCATGCGCCGTCCCGCTGATGGCGAGAATGAGCGTTGCGGCGGCGAGTGTGGCTTTCCCGAAAGCGGTCATGCTGATACCCCGTTTGTTTTGATCGAACCGATGTTGCGCCAGCGCGCCCGATTTCAATAGCGTCGTGCATCGAATCGCGCTGGATACTGTGAGCGCAGTGTACGTGGCGGCCCATGCCGAAGGTGCAACATGTGTGCGAGTTTCGTAACAAGCAGTTAGACGGCGCTTCGGCGGCGCTCGAGCATCACGGCGCGGGCGAAGATGACGGCGCAGGCGTCGCCCGCAGACGGTGCGTCGTTTTCGGCGCTGCGGCAGCAGCCGAGGCCGCTTCGGATACGCCCGCTGGGCCCGCAGGCACATCGGCGGGGCGCGTGGACGGGCCTGCCGCGCCGGGATACATTGCCATCAGGGTGCGCAGCACGCCATTGGTCCAGCCAAAGCCGTCCTGCAACGGATATTCGCCGCCGCCTGCCGCCGTCGTACCCGCCTTGGCATCGACGTCGTACTTCTCGACCAGCTTGCCCGTGTGCTGGTAGTACGTGACGTTCGTGCCGATCCAGCGCGTGGCGATCTGCTTCGCGAGGTCCGCGTGACCGTAGCGCCGCAAGCCCGTCACGGCGAGATATTGCAGCGGAGCCCAGCCGTTCGGCTCGTCCCACTGCTGGCCCGTGTTGACCGTCGTGGTCGCGAGGCCGCCGGGGCGCAGCAGGCGAGCGCGGACGGTCGCCGCCACTGCGGCGGCCTGCGCTTTCGTCGCGACGCCCGCGTACAGCGGATAGACAGTCGCCGCGCTCAGCCGGCGCGTGAGCCGATGCGCGACGAAATCGTAATCGCCGAATGCGTTGAGTTGCGGGTCCCACAGCACGCGGCGGATCGCATCGGCGCGCGCGGCAGCGCGCTGTTCGAGGTTCTCCGCGTGCGAAGCGTCCCCCTGCACGCGATACGCCTTGGCCAGCGTGCGTTCGAGATCGACGAGCAGGCTGTTCAGATCGACGGGAATCACCGAAGTGACTTCGATCGTCGCCAGCGTCTTGCCGTCGGCGAACCAGCGCGAGCTGAAATCCCAGCCCGTTTCGCCGCCCGCGCGCAGATTGCGCCACAGGTCTTCGGCGTTGCGCTGCGGCGTCGCTTGCGCGGTGGCGACGTCTTCCCGATACGATTCGTCGCGCGGCGTGGCGCGCTCGTCCCAATAGCGGTTCAGGAGCGTGCCGTCGGGCAGGCGCACGAGATGCCGGTAGGCGCTGCCGGCCGCGATCTTGTCATGGCCGTCCATCCAGTACGCGTATTCTTTGCGCAACTGGGGCAGATAGCGCAGATAGACCTGATCGCCTTCGCGATCGGCGGCGAGACGCACCATCTGCGCGAAGAACGGCGGCTGCGAGCGGCTCAGATAGTACGTGCGATTGCCGTTCGGAATATGGCCGTACCGGTCGATCAAGACCGCGAAGTTGTCGAGTTCGTTCTTCAGCAGATCTTCGCGGCCGCTTTGCCTCAGTCCAAGCATGATGAAGTACGAGTCCCAGTAGTAAATTTCGTCGAAGCGGTCGCCGGGAACGATGTACGGATACGGCAGCGGCAGCAGCGACGACCACGGGCTCGCGCTGGCATCGGGGTCGCGCCGCAGCACGGACCAGAGCGTGTCGATGTGCGCCGTGATGCTCTGGTTCGGGTCGGACACGTAGTTCTTCGTTTCGCGCGCGGGCAGCGTAAAGCGCTGCTCGACGAACGATTTCAGCGCGAACTGCGCGCTGTCCTTCTGCCTGGCATAATCGGCGGCGATCTGTTGCGGAGGCGCGTTCGGCACCATGTCGGCGAAGGTCTTGCTGTCCGGGTAGAGATGCGCGAGTTCGACATCGCGATACAGCGCGCCGTAAAGCTCGGACGGCGGCACGGGCACGACGGGCGATACGTTGCCGTTAGTGCCAGCCTGATTGGCCGCCGGTGTTTGCGCGGCGCCTGGCTGCATACAAGCGACGAGCAGCGCGGCGGCACAGAGGGTAGTCGAGAGAATGCGGCGGGTATGGGCTTGCTGCATCGGCATGACGCTCCTGAGTAAGGGCTTTCGATTCCAAGGGAGTCACGAGAGCACTGCATGTTCCCCAATGAGCGCAAATAGCGCTCGCCCAACCCGCGTTTCATGCGTTTTGATGGAAACACCCGAATGACCGTTCAACAGCAAGACTGGTTCACGAACCTGATGCGCGCGCCCGAGGCGCGCCGCTTCGGACGCACGCTGACGGGCTGCGTGCTCAGCTACGGCGCCGCGAGACTGGCGGGATTGCCCGAAGGCTATTGGGCATTGATCACGACGATGATCGTCGTGACGCAACCCAGTCTTACTCAGGCCATCACGACCGCACGCGATCAGATCATCGGCGCGTGTATCGGCGGGATCGTGGGCGGGATCGGGCTGGTTGTGATGGATCGCGGCATCGAGCCGCTGACGGTGTTCTCGGTCGCGCTGCTGCCATTGGCGGCGCTGGCCGCTGCGCGGCCCGGCTTACGGCTCGCGTGCGTAACGCTGGTGATCGTGGTGCTGGTGCCTGGCGACGGCGGTTCGGCGTTCGTGCGGCCAGCGCATCGCGTGGCGGAAATTCTGATCGGCGCGGCGGCTGCGTTCGTCGCGACGGTGATGTGGCCGAACCGCGCGTTGAAGGGCGCGCATCGGAACGCGCGCGAATGTCTGGAGACGCTTGCCCAGATGATCGAGCACAAGCTTGCGTTCTCGCGGGATGACGCGCAGATGGCGCGTCTCGAGCAGCGCAGCCTCGCCGCGCAAACGGCGCTTGCGGACGCGCTGCAAGAAGCGGGGCGTGAGCATGTGTTCGTGCCGATCCTGCGCGGCAGTTCCGACGCGATCGACAAGGTGCCGCCGTTTCTGAGCCGCTTGCATCGGGACGTGCTGGTGTTCGGCCAGGCGCTCGCGCATACATGCGTGGGCGACGAAGTGCCGCATCTCGATCAGGCGTGGTCGGCGGTGCCGCGTGCGTTGTCGCAGCTCGCCGATGCGGTCGGCGCTATTCCGTTGAACAAACCAAAGTTGCAGGACGCGCGCACGACGCTCGACCCGTTGCTCAAGCGGGTCAACGAGCGTGTGGATGGCGCAAACGCGACGCCCGCGCCGGGCATCGAGCTCGTGATGGCGTTGATCGTCAAGGACACGGACGGGCTCGTGCAGGTGTTGACGCCCACGGGAAAAACGAAGGCGCCGTAAATGTTCGCTATGCCTCACCAAAACTAACAACGGGACGAGGCAGCGACTATCCTTTTCGATGAGGCCGAATAGTTCGTCGCACGCAAACGACTGACGAATCGGATCACGCCCGCCATCAACGTTTGCAAACCATCGCGCCTCGCTCGCAGTCGATTGTTGTCGCAACGATCAAACAAGGAGGTGAACAATGAAGACCCTTGCGTTTGTTCTTGCTGTCGCGGGTTTGGCGGGACTGGCCGCGCCCGTGGCGTCGTTCGCGAAGATCGATCAGAACGCCGACTACTATCGCGCCGACTACCGCGTACACGATACGGGCAACGATCCGCAGGAAGCAAAGCGGCAAAGCAATTGCCAGAGCCGCGGCGACTGCGCGCCTGTCGGTCAGTGAAGCGGCGGCTGCGGCTCTCCTGCATCTGTCGCGGATCGATCGTCGATTTGCACCGCGCGCTGTGGGGCCATGTAGGTGCCCGCAGCGCGTGGTAGGCGCTCGCCATCGGGCAGTGAGCGCGCACATCGAGTCCGTCGCCGACACCAATAACCCGCCGACGGCGAAAGACTCTATCAACCACGAAGCGTTAATAACGGCCTTCGCGCGAGCGATAATTCAGGCTCGCAACGCAAGTCAATCTTTCCGCATGCAACACCTCGATCCGCGCAAGCCGACAGCGAAAAGAAAGCTACCGGGCGAATGAGCGTTTAAAATCCGGGCTCACGTTTTTTTCGGACCGGATGCAACGCTTCGGTCCATCCGTCAATTTTTCCGTTTAAGCCCATGTCGACACCTAATCGTGCCAACGCTCGCCGTTCGCTGACGCTTCTCGAAACCCTCGGTCTGGTCGGTATCGCTGCCGCGCTGTGCAGCGCGCTGCTGCGTCACTTTTTCTGAGCGCGGCGGCCGCTGCGCGGCGAGCGGCTGCATGCGCGCGTCCAGCTATCACTTCACATGTACACGAAAGCCACTGCCGTCGAACTCCAGTTTTCACCCGATCGCCTCAACGATGGCGCGGGCGATCCGTTCTGGATCGATCTGAACCACAACGAAGCCGTCGAGCTTCATCAGGCGCTGCAACGCTATCTCGACACGCAGGCCGCCGAGCGGCCTGCGCCGCTCGTCGTCTCGCTCGACAAGGACGAGAGCGCGGGCGAAGCTGAATCAACGGGCTCGAATGCCGCCACACAGACACAGCCATCCGCCGACGACCTCAAGCAGTGGGTCTGCGTGATCTGCGGCTGGGTCTATGATGAAGCAGCCGGCTTGCCGGAAGAAGGCATCGCGCCCGGCACGCGTTGGGCCGATGTGCCGGAAGACTGGCGTTGTCCGCTGTGCGATGTCGGCAAGGAAGATTTCGCGCTCGTCGAATTCTGATCGCGCCGCGTTGGCGAAGCGCTGCGCAAAGCCCACAGACGACGCAAACGATAACCATCCGGCGAAGCGGGTATACTCTCGCGCCTTGAACGTTTGCAACACATCTGCACTTCCGGGCACCGCTTCCTAATGAAAAGCATTACTGCCCTATTGGGCGTCTTCAGTCTCGTATGGTTCTGCACGAGCGCATTCTCGCAATCCCAGACCGACGTGCCAGACGACTACGCATATCTCACGCGTCTGCACGTCCGTCCCACCGTCATCAACTGCATAGCCGAGCTCGACCGCTGGATTCGGACTACCTCACGTTATGACATGTTTCTCGCGCCGGACCGTCGCGTACTGAAGGCCAAAGTCAACGAAGACGGCGGCCTCTTTTCCGGCAGCAATGGCTCGCAGCAGGTCGAATCGACCGTGTCGATGCGTGCGTTCGCACGCGTTCGTAGCCGGCAGTCGTGGATGCCCGTGATCGCGCAGTGCGGCGTCTGGCATGAGCATGTCGTCGGTGTGTCGTTGCAGCAGGTCGACGGGCAAACGCCCGTTGTGCGCTGACGAGGCGCGCGGATCAATCGCCGTGGTTATTCAGCTTGAAATCCGATGGCGAGCCATATGAGAACCTGCGCGTCAGCGAACGCACATCGTATTCACGCAGCGCGGAAAGATACGACGGACCGTGGATGATGGCGGGCGAAGGCGTGCCCGAGCGGTGCCGGTCGTGATGATCAGGTTCGAACGCGGGTGAGTCGAAGTCGGAAGACGGATTGGCGAGCGCGATGATGACCGGGCCGTCCGCGTAAGCCGAATAGACCCCGGCTGTGCCGAACGCGGCCATCCATACTGCGAGCAGTACGACGTACGATTTCATCTGCGACGGGCTGCCGGTCTGATCTCGGCGTGTCATTCGCGCACGATGCGTGAGTTCGCGCCATGAACTGATATTAGTCACGCAACGACGGCAACGCAAGGCAGCCCCGCCGGCGCGCGCTACGTCAGTTCGTCGATCATCAACCGCGCTGCAGGCGAAAGCACGGAGCCGCGCCGCGTCACGATGCCGTATGGCTCGGTGCGCGAGCGCACTTCGATCGCCAGCAGCCGGGCCAGGCCGTGATCGGCAAGCAGCGCCGCCATATCGCGCGGCATCAGCGAAACCAGTGTCGGGTCGCGCTGCAACATCAGCACGGTGGTGATCGTCGATGCGGTTTCGATGGGGTGAGACGGCACCGATAGGCCCGCTTCCTTGAATTCGCGCTCGAACAGGCCGCGCAGCGGCATGATGCTCGGATAGACGATCCAGCGGCTCTTCGCGAGATCAGCGAGCTTCACTTTGCGCGCCTTCGCCAGTCGATGCATCGGGCTCGCGACGATCGCCAGCGGCTCGTCGCTCAGTTCGACATAGTCGTAGTGATCGGGTTGCTGCGCGACGGTCGTGCGGCAGATCGCGAGGTCGAGCCGCCCCTGATCGAGCAGCGCCAGCAGTCGCGCGCTGGTGTCTTCGACGACTTCCACGGTCAAAGTAGGCTGCCGCTCGCGCAGCCGCGTCAACGCGTCCACAAGCACGCCCGACACGGCGCCCGTGATCGCGCCGACCGCGAGCCGGCCGCCCGAGCCTTGCAGGATGCCTTCCATCTCTTCGCGCAGATGCGCGACGTCCATATGAATCAGCCGCGCATAACGGATCACGCAGCGCCCCAGTTCGTTAGGCTGGATGCCTTGTTGCGAGCGCGTGAAGAGCGTCGCGCCGAAGGTGGCTTCGATCTCGCGCAACGCCTTGGTCGCGCCCGGTTGCGTGAGCGCCATCTGATCGGCGGCGCGATGCAACGAGCCGTGTTCGTCGAGTGCGATCAGCAGACGCAGTTGCTTGAGCCGCAGACGGGCGACAATCGAATCGACGTTCGGCAGCATGAGTGAGGAAGAGAGAAGATTCGAAGTGAGCGTTTCAGGCTCTGAGCTTGTCGACGAGGAAGTCGACGAAGGCGCGCACGCGCGACGACAGATGCCGCGCATGCGGATACAGCAGCACGAACGGCCTTGTGCGGCCGCCGAACGGCATGAGCACTTCGCGCAACGTGCCATCCTTCAGGTCTCTTTCGACGACGAACCGATAGGTCTGGAAAAGCCCCGCGTCGTGTCGCGCGAGCGTGGCGCCTGCGAGTACGTCACCCGACGTGCTGTTGCCGCCGCGCGTCATCAATTCGCTCTCTTCGCCTTCATGTTGGAACAGCCACGGAATGTTGCGCCCCGTGCTCGGCAGCGCGAACTGGATGCATTCGTGGTGGATAAGATCGTCGGGTGTCTCCAGCTTCGCCGCCGACTTCAGGTAGGCGGGCGAAGCGACGACCACGAGTTCGGCGTCTTCGAGCTTGCGCGCGATCAGTCCGGAGTCATCCGGCGCGCGGCCCCGGATGGCGAGGTCGAAGCCTTCGTCGGCGAAATCGATGTTGCGGTTGCTCAGGTGCGTTTCGACCGTGACGTCGGGATAGAGCTTGCGAAATTCCGCGAGCAGCGGCAGCACGCGATAGTGGCTGTACGGCGTCGGCATGCTGATGCGCAGCACGCCCGACGGTGTGCTCTGCTGCCCCGTCGCTTCGCGCTCGGCATCGGCGAGTTGGGCGAGCGCCTGACGGCATTGCTCGAAGTAACGGGTTCCTGCGTCGGTGAGTCTGATCTGCCGTGTTGTGCGCACGAAAAGCCGCACGCCGAGCCGTTCCTCCAGGCGCGCAACCGACCGGCTCACGGCCGCGGGCGTCACGCTTGCAGCTGTCGCCGCTAACGTGAAGCTTTCCAGTTCGGCGGCGAAACAGAACAGTTCGATGCTGCCAAGAAGTAGGTCTTCGAATTGACGCTGCATGTCCTTTCCGTGATCGGCGGATGTCGTTCGCGTTGGGCGTCGTCAAGACGCCCAACGCGAAGCGGCGCAGGGTGCCGCGCCGCTTGTCCGAAGAGGATAGCAGGTCTCAAGCCAACTGATACTTCTCGCGGACGAGATGCCCAATGCCGATCCGATCGAGAATTTCCAGCGGGCAAAGGATGGTCACGCGCACCGTGCCGGGCAAGCGGCTGATCTCGATCGAGCCGGCGATCGTCGCGCGATTAAGCACTTCCTCGTAGCTCAGACCGGTGACGGCGGCGGCGCGGCGCAGTCCGTTTTCGGTCGCAACGTTAAGGTTGACGCCGCTGCCGATGAACGTCACGGGCCCATTTTCTTCGATGTGATGTTGGCCCCAGCGCGCGCCGAGTTCGGCGACCTTCTTGCGCTGGTCGGCGCTCATCGGGCGTGCCATCGGCGGCAGGTCGTCGAGGTTCTGCAGCAGGATCGGTCCTTCGAGCGTCAGGTTCTTGATGACCTCGACGCTGAGTTCGGTTTCACCCGATACATCCGTTGCGTGCCCGGCGATCTCGCCGTTGCCCTGTTGCGCGTGCATGTCGCCGAGATAGACGCCTGCGCCCGGCACCTTCACGGGGCAAATTACGATGCAGCCTTCGCGCACCGAGTTCGTGTCCATGTGGCCGTCGGTCTTCGCGCTGTGCAGCTCTTCCGTCGTCATGTTGAAGCGGTGCGGCGCGCCGACCAGATATTGTCCGAAGTCCGCGCAGTTGTGCGAGTCGGGCAGATCGCGCGACGGCGACGTGCCGATGTTGCCGAGGAACGGCCGCATATGCGCGGCAAGGCCGGGCATGTCGGCGCGCGCCAGTGACAGGATCGAATGCTGCGCGGCCAGTTCGGGCAGCGCGGACATTGCCGATGCCTTGCCCGCGAGCCGGTCGCCGACTTCCTGGTTCACGGTGAGGCTCACGCCGTTTTCCTGGTCGAGCACGATGACGTAGCCGTGTTTGAACTGGAACGCGCTGACTTCCGCGCCGCAATGGTCGCAACGAATCGCCTCGGGGCCGATGCCTTCGACGTGGCTGGCCGGGTGCTCGGTGCCGCACGACGAACAGAACTTGGCGACGAACGGATCGCCGTGATAGCGCCCTTCGACGAATTGCATCACGCCGGACGACGTGGCATGCGACGTCACGCGCATACGCTGGATTTTCAGCGCGACGGCGTCGCCGACCTCCGCGCCTTCGATGGCGACGGGCTGCGTGACTTCATGACCGCCCTGGAACGCAGGCGTGATCATCGGCCCCCAGCAGCCGGGCGGCGTGCCTGCGATCAGCGTGCCGCCGTCGGCGAGCGGTCCGAGCATCGGCTGGCTCGGGCCGAGAATGCCGTTGGTATAAGAATCGACGCGAAGCTGAGTGACTGGTGTTTTGCCGGTCTTTGTGTCGGAGTGGGCGGTCGTGGTCGTCAATTTTGTCTCCTGCTGAAAGTGGGGCGCGATATAGATCGCATGCGATTAAAGCGTGCGAGTCGGATCATACGCGGAGTTTTCCCCATGTCAATCCAGTACGATAAAATCGTATGCGATTTATTCGGCGAGTACGCCGCGCCATCGCGCATGCACGCGGCATTTTTCCCGTGTGGAATCAATCTTCTGGATTGGTGCCTGCTGGACAATAGTTGGCTCACGAAGTGTCGTTGCCTTGCGGACAACGATTCGTGGACCTGGTTGCTGTTGGTGAGGGCGCCGATTTGCCTGTACGCTTGTGCGGATCAGGGTTCGCCGCCCGCGCCTGCGGCAGCGAACCCCGGATTTCCCCACGATCAACGCGCCACGCCGCGTGCGGCGCGAGGCAGAAAAAACAGGAGTTTCAATGCTTTTACATCTTTCGACTTGGGCCGAGATCGAGCAATACCTGAAGCGAAGCCGCGCGATCGTCGTTCCCATCGGCTCGAACGAGCAGCATGGTCCGACGGGCCTGCTCGGCACCGACTGGCTGTGCCCGGAGATCATCGCGCGTGAAGCGCAAAAGTCCGCTGATATCCTCGTCGCGCCGACGTTCAACATCGGCATGGCGCAGCATCACCTCGGCTTTCCGGGCACGATTTCGCTGCGGCCGTCCACGTTCATTGCTGCCATTGGCGACTGGATTCGCTCGCTGGCCGCGCACGGCTTCGAGAAGATCCTGTTTCTGAACGGGCACGGCGGCAACATCGCATCGATCGAGGCGGCGTTTTCCGAGGTCTATGTCGAAGCGAGCTTCGCGAAGCGCCGCGCAGGTTTTGCGATGAAGCTGGCTAACTGGTGGGATCTGGAAGGCGTCGGCGAACTCGCGCGCGAGCAGTTCCCCGAAGGCCACGGCGTTCACGCTACGCCGTCCGAGATCGCGATCACGCAGTGGGCCTTCCCGGACGCGATCAAATCCGCCGACTACTCGCCGAAAATCGCGCCGTCCGGCCCGATTCGCGAAGCGCTGGATTTCCGCGCGCGCTATCCGGATGGCCGCATGGGCTCGGACCCGGCTCAGGCATCGCCGGAAAAGGGTGGTGAACTGGTGCGGCTGGCGGCGTCGAGCCTCGTGCGCGAACTGAACGCGTTCGCCAACGAGCCGCTTCCCGGCTGATGCGGCTGATGCGTGGGATGGGCGCGGAGTTTCGCCGCGCCTTTCACCTGTTCCCAGCACTCAAGACTGAATTGCCCGCTTAATGGTTGACCCATCGTCCGCTGAAAAAGATGATCTGAGGTATAGATAGCATGGCGAGAGCGTTTGCAATGGGAGCCAGGCGGCTTTGGGTCGCCGGGCCAATTTCCGGTTGCGGGCCGCGTGCATGCGCTAATCGTTTTCATGAGGACATGACATGAGCACTCGTTCCGAAGGCAAGCCGCTGTTGAGTTTGTTGGGCATCAGTAAGCCAATCATTCAGGCGCCGATGGCGGGCGTCAGCACGCCGGCGCTAGCGGCCGCCGTATCCAATGCGGGCGGCCTCGGCTCGCTCGGCGTGGGCGCGATGAAAGCCGACGCGGCGCGCAAGACGATCCGCGACACGCGCGCGTTGACGAGCGCGCCGTTCAACATCAACGTCTTTTGCCACGAGCCTGCCACGGCCAATGCGAAAGTCGAACAGGAATGGCTGACGTGGCTCGCGCCGCAGTTCGCGAAGTACGGCGCAAGCGCGCCTGAAAAGCTCGCCGAAATCTACACGAGCTTTGTCGAAGACAAGGCGATGTTCGACGTGTTCGTCGAGGAAAAGCCGGCCGTCGTGAGCTTCCATTTCGGCCTGCCGTCGAAAGAAGTCATCAAGGCGCTGAAGGACGCGGGCATCACGCTGCTGGCGTCGGCGACGAATCTCGACGAAGCGCAGCAGGTGGTCGATGCGGGCGTCGATGCGATCGTTGCGCAGGGTGTCGAAGCGGGCGGCCATCGCGGCATGTTCGACCCGCAAGCCTTCGATGAAGGCCTTGGCACGTTCGCGCTGACCCGTCTTCTCGTGGAGAAATTCGATCTGCCCGTGATCGCGTCGGGTGGCATCATGGACGGCGCCGGCATTGCCGCGGTGCTCGCGCTCGGCGCGCAGGCCGCGCAACTCGGAACGGCGTTCGTGCCGTGCCCGGAGACGTCGATCGACGACGGCTACCGCCGCGCGATTCTCGGCGATGCCGCGCTTCACACGACGATGACGTCGGCGATTTCGGGCCGTCAGGCTCGCAGCATGGTCAACCGCTTCACGGAACTGGGCCGGGCCGCCGATCGTCCTGCGACGCCGGATTACCCCGTCACCTACGATGCAGGCAAGGCGCTGCACGCGGCCGCGAAAGCGCAGGGCGAGTTCGGCTTCGGCGCGCAGTGGGCTGGCCAGGCAGCGGCGCTGGCGCGGTCGCTGCCTGCTGCGGAACTCGTCGCGCGGCTCGATGCGGAACTCGACGAAGGGATCCGTCGATTGCAGCAGTTCGCGCGCTGACCCATAGAGATAAGAAACGGCCACCCGATGGATGAACCGACAACGCATGCAGAAACTGGCAGCACCGCGCGGCTAAGCGGCGCGAGGCTGCTTTCGATCAACATCGGCGTGTGCCAGCCGCTCGACGTGGGACTCGCGTCCGAAGGTCTGAGCGTCGAGTCGGCGATCCGCAAGCGTTCGGTGAGCAGCGCGAGCGAAGGCGCGGTGGTCGAGGTGAAGAAGCTTGGGCTTGTGGGCGACGAGCAGGCGGACCTCAGCGTTCACGGGGGTCTCGACAAGGCCGTTTATCTCTATCCGTTCGAACACTATGCGTGGTGGCGGCAGCGGCGCATCGAGGCCGATCTGCCCGATGCGGGCGAGCCATTGGCATTCGGCATGCTCGGTGAGAATCTGACGACGCAGGGCTTGCTGGAATCGGATCTTTGGGTGGGTGATACGCTTGTGATCGATCAGGTCAGGTTACGGGTGGAAGCGCCGCGTAGTCCGTGTTTCAAGCTCAATGCCGCGATGGGGTACAGGAAAGCTGTTAAGCACATGTATCTGAGTGGATTTGCCGGTGTGTATCTGAGTGTCTTGCAGACGGGGTTTATTCAGGCTGGCGCACGGATTGAAGTCGTGCCGGGGCGTAGGGAGGAGTCGGTGAGTAATATTCTCGACTGGCGGCGCGGGAAGGCTCGGCGGGAGCCATGAGGTTTGAGCCTTCGAGGCGCGGGCGTTGCCGGTTGGTGTTTGGGCCTTTGCGCTGGCATCCGCGATTTGCCTTCGTGGCGCGGCCGGTTTGGTTGTTCTAGCGTTTGCGCTGGCATCCGCGTGATGCCTACGTGCTTCAAGCGTCGCCGTTTGGTGTTTTGGCTTTTTTGCTGGCATCCGCGATTTGTTAGCGTGCTTCACGCGTCGCCCCTGTGCGGGGCGGCACCTACTTTTCTTTGCCGCCGCAAAGAAAAGTAGGCAAAAGAAAGCGGCTAACACCGCCAGCCCTTGTTCCTGCGTGAGGGCCCCCAAAGGTTCTTACGCTTCACACGGCAATCACGTGACCCATGTTCGTTGCCAACGCTCTAAATGAGCGCCTCACCCGCTTCACGCGCCCGCATTACTGCATGCGTTGCCAGATCGTCCACCGCCGCCCAGATGGCAAACTGTGTGTAGGTCCAAGTGCTCCACACGCCTCACTTCGAACCGTTAGTACACGCGTCCCACCCTGTAAGAGCGCCGAGCTATACGACGCGACAACCTACACACAGTTTGCCACCTGGGCGGCGCATACCATTCGCTGCCGCTGGCCCGGGTACGGGTATTCGAATCGGGTGAGGCGCTCATTCAGCGCGTTGGCAACGCGCGCAAGCAGAAAGGCTGCCGTGTGAAGCGTAAGACCGTGTGGGGGCCCTCAGGCAAGAACTAGCACTGGCGGGGTTAGCCGCTTTCTTTTGCCTACTTTTCTTTGCGGCGGCAAAGAAAAGTAGGTGCCGCCCCGCACAGGGGCGACGCTTGAAGCACGCTAACGAATCGCGGATGCGAGCGCAAAGGCAAACACACCAACCGGCAACGCCCGCCCCGCGAAGGCATCACGCGGATGCCAGCGCAAAGGCAAACACACCAACCGGCAACGCCCGCACCGCGAAGGCAAAAACGCGGATGCCAGCGCAAAGGCCAAAACACCGCCCGGCAACACCCGCGCCGCGAAGGCTCAAACCGGATGCCAGCGCAAACACAAACAAACCAAACCAAACCAAACCACCCGCGCCGCCAAGGCGCCCAAGCGGCCCCCACACTCAGTCCTTCTTCTCGGCTTTCAGCCGACGATACTCATCAACCGGCAACCCACCCCATCCCCAGTTTTCCTTCTCGACTTCCTGAATAACGACGAAGGTGGCTTCCAGCGGCTTGTTCAGCACCTTCAGCAGCAACTCGCTCGTTCCCTTGATGAGTTGCGCCTTCTCTTCCGGCGTTACTGCGCTCGTGCCGGGCGTATTTCCCTCGCGCGTAACCTGAATAGTCACGATAGGCATCAGAATCTCCGTAATGTCGTGTGGAACAGGCGCCGTTGCCGGCGCCTCGCCGTGCTTCGTGGCGTGCTTAGTGACCTGCGCTCTGGCCGCCGTCGACGTGCAGGATCTCGCCCGTAACGAACGATGCGGAATCGAGATACAGCACTGCATTGACGATGTCGCTCATCTCGCCCATGTGGCCGACGGGATGCAGTGAACCCAGTGCTTCGTGGGTTTCCGGCGCGTGCATCGGCGACTTGATGATGCCGGGAGAAACAGCGTTCGCGCGGATACCCGTCTTCGCGTATTCGATGGCGAGCGACTTCGTTGCGGCGTTCAGGCCGCCCTTGGTCAGCGACGCGAGAACCGACGGCACGCCCGAGATTGCGTGATCGACGAGGCTCGTCGAGATTTGCAGGACGTGGCCGCTCTTGTTCTTTTCCATCTCGGCGATGGCGAGCTGCGTGATATGGAAGAAGCCGTTCACATTCACGTTCAGCACGGCGGCGTAGTCTTCGGCCGTGTATTGCGTGAACGGCTTGGCGATGAAGATGCCCGCGTTGTTGATCAGCGTGTCGATGCGGCCGAAGCGTGCAATCGCTTCCGAAACGGCGCGTTGCGCGACTGCGCGGTCGCCGATGTCGCCGGCGATCGCCACGACGTTCGCATCGTCCGACGGCTTGATCGAACGCGCGACAGCGACGACGCGATAACCGTGCTCACGGAAGCCCTTGACGATCTCGGCGCCAATGCCTTGCGATGCACCTGTGACGATTGCGACTTTTTGCGAATTGCTCATGATGGACCTCGAAGAGTTGTTCGGCTTTCTGTCCGAATTGACAGTGCCGTTAGGTCGTAAATCTAGGCTTCCTCGGCGTTGTTGCGAACACCCGGGTTGGACAAACTGTTGTGATTGGGAGGAATAAGTGGGTTTTTTTTGTCTGCGACGCTGGGTGGTTTGCTTGTGTTTCCTGCTGCGCAAGCGGTGCGGTTTGCTTGTGTTTTCGCTGGCATCCGCGTTTTGTTAGCGTGCTTCAAGCGTCGCCCCTGTGCGGGGCGGCACCTACTTTTCTTTGCCGCCGCAAAGAAAAGTAGGCAAAAGAAAGCGGCT
>NZ_FNDI01000049.1:0-43686 GCF_900100565.1 Paraburkholderia steynii
GCCATCGAGCACCCACACTTATCGGCTGTTGATTGTTAAAGAACATTCGCTAAAAAGCCGCTGTTTTCTGCTGCTTTCTTGCGTCTCCGTCGTTTGGAGAGGCCGAATTATGCGGAACCCCCAGGGGGCTGTCAAGCACTTATTTCGCACGATCTACGAAAAGTTTGCGATGCCACTTTATTAGGCGAACGCGGTCACTCGAGCCCGACTCTCTGTCGGCGTCCCATTCCTGTTCCATTTCGGCCCGCCATATCCAGCTATATTTTTCACGGGTCAAACAATCCGGACGTTCGCGTGCAACGGTTCGCCGACAGATCAGGGAGGACCCTGCCGCATGGCTGCATCCGTGTGCTGTTGCCGTGCGTAAAAGAGGGATGACGCGCCGGCGATGGAGAACACGCAATGGATCTGCAGACGGAAACTCATCCTGTTCCGCCGGGCAGCCGCGTTGCTGTCATCGGCTCCGGCATCGCTGGACTTGCGAGTGCGTATCTGCTGGCCCGCCGCCATCGCGTGACGCTTTACGAAGCCGCCGCCTACGCTGGCGGCCATACCAATACCGTCGACGTCGAACTGGAAGGCCTCACGCATCCCGTCGATACCGGCTTTCTCGTCTTCAACGATCGCACTTATCCCAACCTGATCGCACTCTTCAACGAGCTCGATGTCGCGTCATACGAAAGCGACATGACATTCTCCGTCTCGCTCGATCATGGACGACTCGAATGGGCAGGCACCAACCTGAACACCGTTTTCGCCCAGCGGCACAACCTGCTTTCGCCCAGCTTTCTCGGCATGTTGCGCGATATCGTGCGTTTCAATTCAGCTGCTGAAATGCATCTCGACGCGGCATCCACCAACGGATGCTCCGTTGGCGACCTGTTGACGGCGGGCCGCTACGGCGCTGCCTTCCGGCAAAACTACCTCTTACCGATGGCGGCCGCTATCTGGTCGTGCGCGAGCTCCGACGTGCTGCGCTTCCCCGCCGCGACCTTTCTTCGCTTCTGCCTCAACCATGCGCTGCTGCAGGTGAATCGCCGCCCGCGTTGGAAAACCGTCGCAGGCGGTGCTCGCGAGTATGTCCGCCGGATCGTCGCCACACTGGACGACGTGCGCACGAACGAACGGGTCGTCGCGGTGCGCCGCGAGCGAGGCGGCGTCCACGTAGCAAGCGAATCCGGCTGCGAGTGCTTCGACGCAGCGATTCTCGCCACGCACGCGCCCGACAGTCTGCGCATGCTCGCAGACCCCGATCCCAATGAACGCCATGTGCTCGGCGCGATCCGCTATCAGCCCAATGTCGCGTGGCTGCATACCGATCTGGCCTTGCTTCCGCGCCGCGAGCGGATATGGTCCGCGTGGAACTACCTGTCGACGCACGGCGTAGACGACATGCGCCCGGTCTGTGTGAGCTATCTGATCAACCGCCTGCAACCGTTGCCCTTCAAAATGCCTGTGATCGTGACACTCAATCCGTCGCGACCGCCGTCGCCCGAAACGGTACTGAAGCGCTTCGACTACGATCATCCACTGCTAGATAGCGTGGCCGTGGCCGCGCAAAGCCGCCTCCCTTCGATTCAGCGCGCAAGACGCACTTGGTTCGCGGGCGCGTGGACAGGATATGGCTTTCATGAAGACGGACTGAAATCGGCGCTACGCATTGCTCGCGACTTCGGCGTCGAACCGTCATGGTCCGTACGATGAACGGCCAATCTTCCGATCGCGCTGGATGGCTGATGTCCGGGCGCGTGATGCACGCGCGGATGCGCCCCGTGCATCATCGCTTCGTCTATCCCGTGTTCTGCATCCGTTGCGATTTGGCGAGGCTTCATGAACTGGATGGCTGGTGGCTGGGCATCGACCGGCTGCGGCCATTGAGCCTGAGAACACGCGACTACGGCGCTTGCGACGGAACCGATCTGCTCGCGTGGATACGCGGGCAGATCGCAAACGCGGGCATCGACCTAGACGGCGGCGCCATCTGGCTGCAGACCTGCCCGCGCGTATTCGGCTATGCATTCAACCCCGTCAGCTTCTGGTTCTGTCATGACCGCGACGGCAATCTGCGCGCATTGCTCGCTGAAGTGCGCAACACGTTCGGACAACGTCACTCGTATCTGCTCAAAGCGGGCAATAACCGCCCCATCGACGCGCACACCCATCTCCACTGCAAAAAGAAGCTACACGTATCGCCGTTTTGCGACGTCGAAGGGCATTACATATTCCGTATCCTCGAGAGCGAGCACCGATCGTCGATCTCCATCGACTATCACGACGCGCAAGGGCTCCTGATCCGCACCGCGATTTCGCTCGCGAAGCGCCCCCTCACGCGCGGGCACGCGCTGCGCGCACTCATGCGGCAACCGCTTCTCACGGTCGGCGTCATCGTACGGATTCACTGGCAGGCGCTGCGCCTGTGGCTCAAGAAAGTGCCGTTCCACGGGAGCCAGCCCGCCTCGCCTCACTCACGGCCAACAACGATCAACGAGGAATCGTGACCATGACGTTTTCACGCGCCTTCTATGCCGCCGGCGGTACACCTCTGTTCGCCCGCCTGTTCCTCGCGCTGCTGGACCGTTTGCGCGTTGGCCATCTGGTTCTGACGACGCCCGGCGGCCAGCAACGCGTGTACGGCGATCCCCACGCCCATCCCGGCGCGCAACTCATCCTGCACGACTGGCGGGCGTGCCGCGCGATCCTGCAGGCAGGCGACATCGGATTTGCCGAAGCGTATCGTGCGAGATGGGTCGACACGACTGACATCGTAGCGCTGGCGCGGCTCGCCATCCGCAATGAAGCTGCATTGCCGCGCACCGTGTCAGGGAGCGCCCCTGCGCGCCTGCTCTATGGATTGCGCCACTGGCTGCGTCCCAACACACGGCGCCGCAGCCAGCGCAACGTGCATGCGCACTATGATCTTGGCAATCCGTTTTACGCGCTCTGGCTCGACCCGACGATGACCTATTCGAGCGCGCTGTTCGAGGGCGATGCCAGCCGTTCGCTCGAAGACGCTCAAGCAGCCAAGTATCAGCGCATCGTCGATGTGTTGCAGTTGCGCGCCGGCATGCGTGTACTGGAAATCGGCTGCGGCTGGGGTGGCTTCGCGCTACACGCGGCGCGTCAAGGCATACGCGTGCATGGCGTGACGATCTCCCCCGCGCAGTATGAATGGGCATGCGAGCGCGTGGAACAAGCCGGTCTCCGCGATCTCGCGACGATCGAATTGCGCGACTATCGTGACTTACGGGGCATCTATGACGCAGCGGTGTCGGTCGAGATGTTCGAAGCCGTGGGAGAACGCTACTGGCCTACGTTTTTCACCGTCCTCAAGCGCATGGTGAAGCCGGGCGCACGCGCGCTCGTCCAGTCGATCACAATGGACGATTCGCGCTTTGCCGAGTACCGGTCTTCGAGTGATTTCATCCGCGAGTACATTTTCCCGGGCGGCATGCTGCCGGGTGCCGAACGCTTTCGCGCCGCGGCGAGACGCGCGGGCATGGCATGCGTCGAGTCGCAATCGTTCGGACTCGACTATGCACGCACACTGCAGTGCTGGCACGCACGCTTCGAGGAGAATCTCGACGCTGTGCGGGCACTCGGTTTCGACGATCTGTTCATACGCACGTGGCGGCTCTATTTCGCGTATTGCGAAGCGGGCTTCGCCGAACGGCGCACGGACGTCAGGCAATTTGTTCTCACCGCCAAGCCGTGACGTGCGCGCGCGTCCGGCACACAGCGCGAATCAGCCGTCACTCGTCTGGCGGCAGAAACCCTGGCTGGCCGATCTGCTGCGGATGCTGCGGCACGCGGCGAAAGCGCGATGCGTCGAAGCCCATTGCATCGAATCGCGCGAGCAGCGAGCGATAAACGTCGTCGCTCATATCGGGCTCGCGCGAGAAAATCCAGCCGAGGCTCTTGTCGCCGAGACCGAGCAATGTGTAACGGTAATCGTCGTCGACATAGAGCGTCAGCTGCGTCACATGAACCGGCCAGAAAATGCGTACTTTCCATTCGCCGTTTCCGCTGCCCAGCACGACGCTGTCGACGAAATGGAACTTCGACGGCGACGCGTCGAATGTTCTCTTATGCGCGGTGTACCGGTCGTCGATCTTTCCGTCTTCACGCAGCGACCAGTCCGTATAGCTGCCGACATACTTGTTTTCCAGGAAATACGGAATGATCGCAATGACGTACCAGCGGCCCATGTAGCGTGGCAGATCGACGGTTGCGGGCTTTAGCGGAATGTCTGCGCGCGGATTGGGATTAGCCGGCGACTGCGAGCACGCCGACATCAGAACGGCTGTTGCGGCCACGGCGACCAGTGCCAGAGCAACACGCGCAACTTTCATCGCATCACCGCTTGTCGAACAGGTAGTGCGCAACACCCCATTCATTGCCTTGCGCATAGCCAAAGAGTTCGGCCACAGCCATGTAGAACATGCGCCAGCGCTGGAACCAGAGCCGCGCGTTTTCCGCGCCATATGTCAGGATCAGTTCTGGCATCACGCGCTCGCGTGCCTCGTCGAGATTCGCAAGCCATTGATTTGCCGTGTGTGCGTAGTGCGCGCCGCCCATCCACCACTGCCTGTCGATCCGGAGGTCGCTCTGAAAGTGCAGCAATAAAGCTTCCGATGGCATCGTGCCACCGGTAAAGAAGTATTTCGACATCCAGTCCGTCGAGTCCCGGTTCTGAAAGTGATAAGCGAGTGTTCGATGCGCGAAAATATGGACGAAGAGTTTCCCATCAGGGCGCATCCAGCGCGCAACGCGCTCCAGCAGAAGGCCATAGTTTTTCATATGCTCGAACATCTCGACCGACAGCACGCGGTCGAAATAACCGGCGCGTAACTCATCTGCGAAATCGAACTGGGCGACGTTGCCCGTCACGACGCGCAGATTCGTGATGCCCGCAGACGCTGCACGCGCTTCGATGAATTCCCGTTGACTGCGCGAATTCGACAAAGCAACGATACGGGCATTCGGATACTGCGCGGCCAGACACAATGCAAGCGCGCCCCAGCCGCAACCGAGATCGAGAATGGTCTGGCCGTCTTCGATCCTTGCCCGCTCTGCGTAGAGTGCGAGCATCGCCTGTTCCGCCTGCCCGAGCGTCTCGTCGCCGCGCGGATACAGGCAGCACGAATACTTCAGGTGCGCTCCGAGATGCGCCTCGAAGAATGAAGGCGGCAATTCGTAGTGTTGCGTGTTTGCGGCATCGGTATCGATCGCGACGGGACTCGCGCGCAACTCGTCGAGCAACGCGTTGAAACGTTGCGAACGAAACTCGCCATCCAATGCGCCTTCTTCGATCAGACGCTGCCGCATCAGGCGGCGCATGCCAAAGCGGATAACGCGATCCGGTATCCATCCACGCTCGCACGCATGGATGAGCCAGTCTTCCCTGGCAAAAAGCGGCTTATCCATTGAAGGTTGAGTTGCCGTAACTGTCATGGCGAGCACCGTTCGGGGTATCGGAAGCGTAGTGGGACTCAGCCGCGTCGCGGCGGCCACGGTATCAATGCGCTAGTCTCGCGCATGTACTCGGCGTAACCCGGACGCGAATGGACGAGATGCGCCTCAAGCATCGGCACGCCTGAGAGCTTCATCAGCAGCCACGCCATGAGCACGGGTGGGAATAGCGTCAACCACACCCAGGGTGAACCGATCGACAGCGCGACATAAGCAACCCAATGCAGACACTCGAAAAAATAATTCGGGTGCCGCGAATAGCGCCACAAGCCGACCCGGCACACTTCGCCCTGATTCGCAGGATCGGCGACGAAGCGTCTAAGTTGACGGTCCGCCACCGTTTCGCCGCTGACCGAGGCCAGCCAGATCGCTACCGCAATCGCGACCCATGCCACGGAAGGCTTGTCTGCGCGCCATGCGGGCACGGCGAACGCCAGCGACAGCACCATCGAAATGACCGTCTGAAACTCGAGAAACCAGAACATCTTTCGTCCCGCAGCCGCGCCCCATTGCTCGCGGAAACGGTGATAACGCGGATCTTCCTGTTTGCCCGCGTTACGCCGCCACAAATGCCAGCCGAGCCGCGCGCCCCAGATACCCCCGCCCGCAGCAACGAGCGCACGGGCAAACGGATCGCCGTCGCTTGCCATGCCGTAGAACATCGCAATTGCGCCCAGCGAGAAAGCCCATATCGGATCGATCATCCCCGCGTTTTCGCTTTTCAGTTGCCACGCCCAGAACGCAGCGAACAGCATGACAAGTACCACGAACGCGATCGACGCTGCGGCAGCAGGAGACATCAAAAGCTCCTCTAACGTAAATCAGCAGTTGCGTTGTCGACAGGTTATACGCGCGATGACGGCGCGTGGATGCATCGCGGGAAGAGTGTGCGCAAACAGCGTGCCCCCGAAGGGGTCGTGTCGCGGATTTGAATCGGTTCCCCACGCCTCATGAGGGGCGACTGCATCGCAATGAGGAACCGTCAGATGTGGGGTAACAGAGGAGCGGTTGAAGGAATCGTGTGCATGCACCGCAACGACCCTGACGCGAGAACGCGTCAGGCCGAAGCACGCACTCCGTGCGCAGAGATGAGCTTGCACGCATGCGCCGGCAGCCCCGCAAGCACCGGCACGCCGGGTGCAAGACCCGGCACTTCGCGCGGCGTAGTCGCGGCAGTCAACGTGAAGCCTGCGCATTCGATCGTTGCCTCGAGCGAGGCGCCGACGTCGCGAATGAACCGCACGGTGCCCCGAACGGAGTTCGTATCGTGGACGCCCTGATCGGCGCCCAGTTGAAGATGCACGTCTTCCGGCCTGATCAGAAGACGAATATCGCCGGACGCAACCGACATCGGCGCCGTGTTGGCGACGACGATCTGCTGCCCGCCCGGCAGACGCACTTTCCCGCTCTCGTCATTTGTTACGGGCAGGATATTGCCAAGGCCAATGAAGTCGGCCACGAATTCGTTGACAGGGTCGCGGTAAATATCGAGTGGCTTGCCAACCTGCGCGATACGACCTTTCTCCATCACGACGATGAGGTCGGCCATGGTCATCGCTTCGCGCTGATCGTGCGTGACCATGATCGTCGTGATGCCCAGACGCTGTTGCAGCAGGCGAATTTCAATCTGCATCGCCTCGCGCAACTTGGCATCGAGGGCAGACAGCGGCTCGTCGAGCAACAGGAGCTTCGGTGACGTCGCGATCGCGCGGGCAATCGCCACGCGCTGCCGCTGGCCGCCGGAAAGTTGAGTAACGGCCCGCCCGGCCATATGCGGCAACTGGATCAGTTCGAGCAGTTCAGAGACCCGCCTCGCCTGCTCGCTCTTGCCCGTCTTGCGCAACTTGAGCGGATACGCAATGTTCTCCGCCACCGTCATATGCGGGAACAATGCGAGTGACTGAAACACCATGCCGAAATCACGCCGGTTCGCGCTCAAATGCGTGATATCGCGACCGGCGAACATCACCGCTCCCGACGTTGGCTGTTCGAGCCCGGCGATCATCCGCAACAGCGTGGTCTTGCCACAGCCCGACGGTCCGAGAAAGCACACCAGCTTGCCTTCGGGAATCGCGAGGTCGACGTTGTCGACCGCATGCGCGGCACCGAAGCGTTTCGTGACGGCCTGCAGCGTGAGATGAGTCATGACAGTTTCCAGTCCGTTTCGCGACATGGCGCGATGAATGGGATCACAGCGCGATCCCTTTGTCGCCCACCAGCTTTTCGAGCAGCCAGATCAGCGCAAAATCGATTGCGACGACGAACACCGCAAATGAAAACACGGTTGGATCGAGTGAAGACACCGTGCGGCTATACAGCCATACGGGAAGTGTCATCGTGTCGATGCCATACAGAAAGAACGTCACCGTGAATTCGTTGAACGAGATAATGAACGCGAACAGCATGCCCGCGAGAATGCCCGGCCGCATCAGCGGCAACACGACATCGACGAGCGCGCGTCTCGGGCTCGCGCCCATCACGTAAGCGGCCTCTTCGAACTCCGGCCCGATCGACGCCACCGACGCCGCGCAATTCTTCACCGTGAACGGCAACGCGAGAATCACGTGGGCGATGATCAGCCGGAACACGCCGAGTTCGACGGGTAGCACGTTGAACACCAGCAGCAGCGACAGTCCCAGCATGACCAGCGGATACACGAGCGGCAGCGCGACCAGTTGTTCGACGAGCCGCTTGCCGCGAAAACGGTAGCGGCTCAGCGCATACGCGGCGGGTACGGACACCAGCGTCGCAATGATCATCGTCGACACGGCGACGAGCAGGCTCGTTCCGAGCGCCGCGCCCATCGACAGCGCATCGCTTGCGTCAGGCGAAACGAACGTGTGCCACGCCGCGCGATACCACCGAAGGTTGTACGCATGCGGCGGAAATTCAAGCGTATCCGCAGCGCTGAACGACATCGTGATCATCGTCAGAATGGGGAGCGCCGCCAGAAACAGGACGATCGCAGCCGACAGGGCCGCCACCTTCCCAAGCCGGCCGGGCATCGTCGAGGATGGCCTCAGCGCGCCCAAGGGCCGGCGAGGCAACACACCTTGCGTACTCATCAGGCAGAACCCTCCAGACGCTGCATGCGGCGCAGCAGCCATTGAGACAGCGCCATCAGCGCAAGCGTGGCGACCATCAGCACGACGCCCGATGCCGACGCCGCAGGCCAGTTCAACAGCGGCGAGACCTGGTCGTGAACCAGCACCGCGAGCATGGGGACGCGTCGTCCACCGAGCAAGAGCGGCACCGCGAACGCACTCGCGTTGTACGCGAACACGAGCAGCGCGCCGGATACGATGCCAGGCATCGCGAGCGGCAGCACGATGTCGCGCATGGTTCGCCAGCGGCTGGCGCCGAGTGTCGCCGCGGCCTCTTCATACGAAACGGAAATTGCGCGCATCGCGCTCGATATCGGCAGCACGGCCAGCGGAAACGCCGTCTGGATCAGACCGAGCAACACGCCATGTTCGCGATAGAGCCACATGACGGGACGCGACACGAGACCGCTGCCGAGCAACGCATGGTTGAGCAATCCGGCGGGGCCGAGGATCACGAGCCACCCGTAGCCCTGCAACAGCAGATTGACGAGCAGCGGCAACAGCACGCCCGCGAGCAGCAGGCGCCGCACAAGGCGCGACTCGGTACGCGCCATTGCAAGCGCAACGGGAATAGCGAGCAGTACGGCGCACACCATGCTTTGAAAAGCGAGCCGCAGCGTCAGCCACAGCGACTTCACGAAGTAACTGTCGGCGAGTTCGACATAGTTATGCAGCGTGTACGCGTGCCACTCGTTCCCTGAGACGCCGAAACTCATTCGCACCACGACCAGCGCGGCGGCGGCGAGCACGGCGAGAAACACGAGAATTGGCGCAAGCAGCAGCCACGGCCTCGCGCGCGCGGACACGCTGTCGGCACCGCTCGCGGCGTGCCCGTCGGGCACGCCTGTCGACCCAGCCGGCGCGACGTCAGCGCGCCCGCGCCGCGAAAAGAGCGCGGGCATTCCGTTCATGCCGAGAAGATCTCCGTGTAACGCTTGATCCACGCTGGCTGTACGGCCGCGAGCGCCTTGTCGTCATGCAACACCGCTTTTTCGGCGATCTGCTTCGGGCTCGGCACATAGGCGCTGCTCTCGGCGGGAATCATGGCCTTTGAGTTGACCGGGCCATTCAGGACATCGGCGGCCATCCGGCCCTGCACGCCTGCATCGAGCGAATGGTTGATGAATGCGTGGATCAGGTCGGCATCGCCCGGGTGCGCCTTCGGAATGACGGTGAACATCAGTTGCGTCGCGAAGCCTTCCTTCATCCCGTAGGTCACGCCCATCTTGTACTCCGGCTTGCGGATCTGAGCGGGGAAAAACGCGGGTGAATAAATGCCGCCGATATCGAGTGACCCCGTGCGAAACAGATCGGCAACCTGATTCGGGTTTTCACCGAGCGTCATCACACGATCTTTCAGTTGCGCAAGCTTCTTGAAACCCGGCTCGATGTTCTGCTGCGAACCGCCTGCGAGCTTTGCAGCGATGATCGCGAGATCGACTGCCTCGGCCCACTCCGGCGGCGGCAGGAAAATGCGCCCAGCGTACTTCGGGTCCCACAGCGCTTCATACGAGTCGGGCGGCGTCTTGACCGTCGACGTGTTGTAAATCAGGCCGTCCGACCAGAGCAGATAGCCGACGCCGAAGCCGTTCGCGCCCGTGCGGTACTGCGGCGACACGTCTTTCAGGTTCGGCAGCTTGTCCAGATCCGGCTTGACGAGCAGGCCGGCATCGCCGAGCCCGGACGCGCCGACGCCTGCCAGCGTGATCACGTCGTAGGTGGGACGATCCCCTGCCGCCTTGACCTTGGCGACCATGCCGGATGTCCCGTCAGCGCGGTCCGCGATCACTTTCGCACCCGTCTTCGCGGTGAAGGTCGCGGCGATGTTGCGCAACGCGGCCGTACCCGTATCGTCGGACCAGGTTAGGAGACGCAGGGTCTTTCCGGAGAAATTCTGTTGCTGCTGGGCGCGCACGTTGATGAACGGCATTGGCAACGTCGAAGCCGCGAGTGCCGCGCCGATCGTCTTGATTGCCTGCCTTCTGCCCCGTTTGATGTCTTGCATGACGGTCTCCTGATGAACGATCGATGTCCACTGCCTGTCTCACGTGACACAGCGGCACGGTGCGAAGGCTTTGCGCGACAACCGACTGTAGGTTTGCCAATATCACGCAACAAGCGAAATCTGCGCATGCGCACCATGTCAAAAACTCATGCGCGCTCAGGCGAGCGAGACGTTCAGGCGGTCGTCCTTCAGGCAGGAGAGCGACATTCAATATCCGCTACATACCCCACCTCAGCGACGGCGTGTACACTGCGCTATCCCAATGTCTTAGCATTTCTTCGTTCATCACGCACAACGTAATCGAGGCGCCCGCCATTTCGAGCGAAGTCGTCAGCGAATCCACTTTCACGCGTGCAATCTTCAGATCACGCTGTTGCAGCCACAAGCGCGTGGAATTGAACAACAGATAGAGTTCGCCCAGCGGCGTGCCGCCCAGCCCGTTGATCAACACTAGCAGTTCCGCAGCGGCTGGCGGCTTGAGATCGGCGACAATAGCCGTCAGCAGTTCGCCCGCGATCGCGTCGGCCGCGGCGAAACGCGCGCGCCGCCGCCCCGGCTCGCCATGTATCCCGACGCCGACTTCGATTTCGTCATCGCCGATCTTGAACGTGAGCGTGCCCGCCGCCGGCACCGTGCAACTGGAGAACGCAACGCCCATCGACGCCGTATGCTTGTTGATCCGGTCGCCGAACGCCTTGCATTGTTCGAGATCCGCGCCGCTTTCGGCGAGACTCCCCACCAGCTTCTCGACGATCACGGCACCCGCCACGCCGCGCCGCCCCGTCGTGTAACTGGAATTTTCGACGGCGACGTCGTCGTTGATCAGCACCATCGCGTTGGGCAACTCCGACATCTCCGACGCCATTTCGAAGTTCATCAGATCGCCCGAATAGTTCTTAACGATAAACAGCGTGCCCGCGCCCGTATCGACGGCTTGCGCGGCAGCCATCATCTGATCGGGCGTTGGCGACGTGAAAACCTGGCCCGGACACGCGGCGTCCAGCATGCCGTAGCCAACGAAGCCGATGTGCAGCGGCTCGTGCCCCGACCCGCCGCCCGAAATCAGCGCGACTTTGCCCGGCTTCAGGGTCTTGCGCCGCACGAATACCGGTTCCTGATTGAGCACGACAAGATCGCTGTGCGCGGCGCCGAATCCGGCCAGGCTCTCGACCAGAAAGTCGTCGACGTGATTGATGAATTTCTTCATGGTCTCCGCTCCTTCTACGCTCTGTCTTGCGCGAGCCGCGCACATACGGCGTCGATCATCAACTGGCTCGACCGCGCGCCCGGATCGATGTGACCTCGCGAGCGTTCGCCGAGAAACGATGCGCGCCCCTTGGTCGCGAGCATGTCGCGCGTCGCGAGCATGCTCTGCTCCGCGACTTCCGGCAGGGTGTCGAGCACGACTTCCGGCGGCGCATCGTTGTCGGCCAGTTCCGCCAGGCGCGACGCCACGGGAATCAGCACGTCCATCATCGTCTTGCTGCCGATACCCGCCTTGCCGCGCTGCGCAACGGCATCGACACCCGCGGCGAAGATACGCGCCGCGTCCTGCACGCTGGCAATGTCGCCGCTTTCCGCCGATGCTTTCGCCATGCCATGCAGTAGCGAATAGAACAGCGGCCCCGACGACCCGCCCACCGTCGACAGCAACTTCGACGCAGCGAGATCCAGCGCCGGTGCGAATGCTTCGGCTTCGATATCGGCGCGCAGGCCGAGCAGTGCATCGGCGCCGCGCAACAGGTTGAAGATGTGATCGCCGTCGCCGATCTGCTGATCGAGCGCGGCGATCTCCTCAGTGTGTTCCTTTAGCGTTGCATGCGCAGCCTCGATGCACGCCATGACCGTTGTGCCGTTCATGCCGGAATCCTCCTGCCGTCGGAACGAAAATAAAGAAGGCTGCGCGGCGGCAGTGACACGCCGACCGTTTGCCCTGGCGTGAAGTTGCGTTCGGTCATCGTGGTCGCGACGATCGCCGTGCCTTCGCGGTCGAGAATCAGCAGATGCCGCAGCGGCGAATATTCGAGCACGCGAAGGTTGAGCGCGTCGCGTGCCTCGGCGCCGTGCAGCACGATGTCTTCCGGGCGAATCGCGACGGTCGACGTACCCGCCGGCATCGCCGCCGGATCGAACAGCGCGGGCGGCAGCAGGTTGATGGGCGGCGAGCCGAGCCGTTGCGCCGCGCTGAGCGACGCCGGGTTGCCATAGACTTCACGCGGCGTGCCCATCTGTACGATGCGACCGTGTTCGAGTATGCCGATGCGATCGGCAAGCGTCGTTGCCTCGACCTGGTCGTGCGTGACGTAGATAATCGTTGCGCCGATGGAGCGATGCAGCCGCTTCAGTTCGATGCGCAGTTCCTCGCGCAGTTTTGCATCGAGCGACGACAAGGGCTCGTCCATCAGAAAGACTTTGGGCTCGCGCACGAGTGCGCGGCCAATTGCAACCCGCTGCATCTCGCCGCCTGACAAATGCGTCGCCATGTTGGCGAGTTTCGACTCGATATGCAGCATCTGCGCGACTGACCGCACGCGCGCGCTGACTTCTGCCTCGCTCGAGCGCCGCCGCGGCGAGCGCAATGGAAACGCCAGATTGCCGAACACCGTCAGATGCGGATAGAGCGAATACTGCTGAAAAATGAAGGCGACGTCCCGGTCCGCAGGATGCATGTCCGTGGCCGCTTCGCCGTCGATGAATATCTCGCCCTCATCGGGCCGTTCGAGGCCCGCAATGAGCCGCAATGTCGTCGTCTTGCCCGCGCCGCTCGGTCCGAGCAACACGACGAACTCGCCCTCGTTCACGTCGATCGACACGTCGTGTACCGCGACGATATCGCCGAATCGCTTCGTCACATTGTGCAGGCGAATCTCAGACATAAGCGCCTCCGCTGCCGTTACCGTTACCGTTAAAGGCCATCTGGCGTGCGGCGCCGGGCAGCAGCTTGCCGCTGTCCGCGTCGTACAGCAGCGTGCGTTCCTTGCGAAACGACAGCCCGACCTGCGAACCCGCCGCCCGCCCCTCGTCCTTCCCGACCCGCACGCGCATGATGCCAAGCGCCGTCTCGACGACGAGAATCTGATGCGAGCCGAGATATTCGTCGGCGATCACACGGCCGCGCAACGCG
Source organism: Paraburkholderia steynii (assembly GCF_900100565.1). Taxonomy (NCBI): domain Bacteria; kingdom Pseudomonadati; phylum Pseudomonadota; class Betaproteobacteria; order Burkholderiales; family Burkholderiaceae; genus Paraburkholderia; species Paraburkholderia steynii. The sequence goes on from NZ_FNDI01000049.1 coordinate 13,703, forward strand.
CCGCGTTCATCGATCATGACGTGCTCGGGCCGCACCCCCACCAGCGCCTTCGCGGCCGACGCCTCGGTACGCGGCACGGGCACCGCCGCGCCGCCAAGCGAGACCTGTTCCGCGCCCGCCGGAACGCCGCCGTCTACCGCCAGAAAATTCATCGGCGGGCTGCCGATGAAGCTGCCGACGAACACGGTTGCAGGAAAGTGATAGATCTCATGCGGCGACGCGGACTGCAGCACTTCTCCGCGATTCATCACGACAATGTCGTCGGCCATCGCCATCGCTTCGCTCTGGTCGTGCGTGACATAGACAGTCGTTGCCGTCAGCGCGTTATGCAGCTTGCGCAACTCGAGGCACATCAGTTCGCGGAAGTCCGCGTCGAGCGTGCCAAGCGGCTCGTCCATCAGAAAGGCCTTCGGATGGCGCACGATGGCGCGACCCAATGCGACGCGCTGACGGTCGCCGCCCGACAATCCACCCGTCTTTCGATCCATCAGATGTTCGATGCGCAGCATGCGCGCAGCCGTGTCGACGCGCGTCGCTATTTCACGGCGCGAGATACCCTCGTTCTTCAGCGGAAAGGCGATGTTGTTGCGCACCGTCATATGCGGATAGAGCGCGAACATCTGGAACACGAATGCGATGTCGCGCTGACGCGCTCGCAGTGCCGTCACGTCTTCGCCGTCAATCAATATCTGGCCCGACGTCGGCAGCTCGAGTCCGGCGATCATCCGCAACGTGGTCGTCTTTCCGCAACCGGACGGTCCGAGCAGCACCACGAAACGGCCGTTGCCCACCGTGAGATTCGTATCGTGGACGGCGGTGAATTCGCCGAAGCGCTTGTGGAGATTGGAGAGAACGATCGTCGACATGGCTCAGTCCGGGAAATGGCTTGTCACGACAAAGGCCAGCGCGCCCACCAGAATCACGGGAAACGACCACGTATAGAGGTCGACGGTGAACGGCTGAACGAGCATGGCAATGCCCAGACCAATGAGTGCCATCGATGCGCCTTCCCAGTAGCGCCTGCGAAGGAAACGCCGACGCGGCGTGGCAGGTAGGGCTTTCATTTGCGCACCGCTCCAAAAGTGATGCCGCGCAACAGATGCTTGCGCAGCACAACGGTGAAGATCAGGATCGGCAGCACGAACAGGGTGGTCGCGGCCGCAACGGCCGGCCAGTCCTGCCCGCCCTCGCCGATGATGAACGGAATGAACGGCGGCATCGTCTGCGCGTCGCCGCTTGTCAGCAATAGCGCGAACGCGTACTCGTTCCACGCGAAGATCAGGCAAAAGATCGCCGTGGCGGCAATGCCTGTAATCGCTTGCGGAAGCACGACCTTGATGAAAGCCTGCATGCGGGTGTAGCCGTCTACGAGCGCGGCCTCTTCGTATTCGCGTGGGATCTCGTCGATGAAACCCTTGAGCAGCCATACCGCCAGCGACACGTTCACGGCCGTATAGAGCACGATCATGCCCAGATAGGTATCCGCGAGTCCGAGCGCGCGGTACATCAGGTAGATCGGGATCGCGACGGCAATGGGCGGCATCATCCGCGTCGACAGTATGAAGAACAGCAGATCGTCGGCGAGCGGCACCTTGAAGCGCGAGAACGCATAGGCAGCGAGCGTGCCGAGAAACACCGCGAGAAACGTCGAGCCGAAGCCGATTACCAGCGAATTCACGAAGCGCGGCAAGACCTTCGACGGTCCCGCAATCACCATGTTGCGCTTGCGCACATCGCGGTCATACCAGGCCGTTGCAGGCGGCAGGCTCGCGATGAACTCCGGCGTCTGCCGCGAGCGGATCGTGAAGAGATTCACATAGCCTTCCATCGACGGCTGAAACATCACGACGGGCGGATAGGCAATCGCATCCTCCTGCGTCTTGAAGCTCGTCAGAATGATCCATACGATCGGCAAAGTCGCAATGAGTGCGTACGCGATCACGACGACGGCGGCAAACGTCTTGCTGCGCGGCGTGGCGGCTACGACCGATTGTTGAAGGGCAAGGTCTGTCATCGCTGTTTCACCTTGTTGAGTGCCTTCACATAGATATTCGCGGCGCCGAACACGACGACAAACAGGATGATCGCCAGCGCAGACGAATAGCCCGTCTGCCACTTCTCGAACGCGGCGCGCTTGAGCGTGATCGACACGGTTTCCGTTACCGAACCAGGACCGCCCGACGTCAGCAAATTCACCATGTCGAACATCTTGAAGTTCTCGATACCGCGAAACAGGATCGCGAGCATCAGGAACGGCAGCGTCATCGGTAGTGTGATCGACCAGAACTGGCGCCACGGCGAGGCACGGTCCACTTCCGCCGCTTCGTAGATGTAGTCGGGAATCGAGCGCAGCCCGGCAAGGCAGATCAGCATCACGTACGGCGTCCACATCCATGTATCGACCATCACGATGGTCCATGGCGCGAGCGGCACGTCGCCGATCATCTGGAACGAGCTGGGCGGAATGCCCGTGAAGAAGCTGACGATGTCGTTGAAGAGGCCGGTTTGCGGCTGCAGCAGGAAGGTCCAGAAATTGCCGACCACGGCGGGCGACAACATCATCGGCAGCAGGATCAGCGTGGTCCAGAAACTATGGCCTCTGAACTGCCGGTTAATCAGCAGCGCGAGCCCGAACCCCAGCAGAACTTCCAGTCCGACCGACCAGAATACGAAGCGTGCGGTGACCTGCATCGCGTACCAGATGTCTTCGTCGGTCAGGATGTCCGTGTAGTTGTCGATGCCGACGTTGCGCGCGGGCACGCTGGGCATGTTCGACTTGAAGTTCGTAAACGACAGGCGCAATGCCCAGATCAACGGAAAGATGTTGATCGCGAGCAGCAATACGATGGTCGGAAGAATGAACAACCACGCGATCGTCCTGTCGGACAGCCCGCGCTGGCGCGCGGCCGCGCGCGGCAGCCGTTTCGCCTGCAATCCTTCCGGAGTAAAAGGCTTGTTTGCCAACATGCCGACTCCTTTTCGCGGATTAGCGGGGATCACCCGCCCGCCAAGCCGCGAGCCGAGATATTTTGATTGCTAATGCGTGCCTCTACTTCCCTTCCGCCTTGAAGACCTTGTTCCAGTCCTTGACCAGCAGATCGAGTGCTTCTTTTGCCGTGCCTTTATCGGCAACCACATAGTCATGCACGCGCTTCTGCATGTCGAGCAGCAACTCGGCGTAGGCGGGTTCCGCCCAGAAGTCCTTGACGATCGACATCGATTTCAGGAAGGCAGGCGCGAACGGTGCGCTCTTCGGAAAGTCCGGCGCATCCACGACCGACTTCGCCGCCGAATAGCCGCCGAGTTGCCACCACTTCTTCTGCACATCGGCTTGCGCGAACCATTTGATGTATTCGAGCGCGTCCGCTTTGTGATCCGAGTACGACACGACGGAGATGCCTTGCCCGCCGAGTTGCGTGAACTGCTTGGTTTCCTTGGGATTGACGAAGAAGCCGATCTTGTCGCCGCCGACATTCGGATCCTTGTACAGCCCCGGGAAGAACGCGAACCAGTTCATCTGCATCGCAACCTGACCGGACTTGAACGCATCGAGCCCCTCCTGCATGTACGCGTTCGTCATGCCCGGCGCCGTGCAGCATTTGTACAGTGCCTTATAGAACTCCAGCCCCTTGATTGCACCGGGTGAATTCACATAGCCGTCGAGGTGATAGGGCTTCTTGGGATCCTGGTACTCGAAGCCAAAGTTGTAGAGCATGTTAGTCACGCCCATCGTGATGCCTTCCGAACCGCGCTCTGTGAAGATATACACGCCGTACACGGTCTTTCCATCGATCTTCCGCCCCTGGAAAAACTCGGCGGTTTGCTTGAGTTCGTCCATCGTGGTTGGTGGTTCGAGTTCGCGTTTGTATTTCTGCTTGAACTCGGCGCGCAGTTCAGGCCTTGCAAACCAGTCTTTCCGATAGGTCCAGCCCACTGCGTCCGCCATGGCAGGCAACGCCCAGTAGTTCGGCGTGTTCTTCGGCCATTCCGCGTAGCCGACAACGGTTGCCGGCACGAAGTCATCCATGGAGATCTTGTTCTTCGCGAAGAAATCATTCAGCTTCACGTAGTGACCATTGACGGCGGCTCCGCCGATCCACTGGCTATCGCCGATGATCAGGTCGCACAGTTTGCCGTGAGAATTGAGTTCGTTGATGAAGCGGTCCGCGTAACTCGTCCACGGCACGAACTCGAACTTCATTGCAATGCCGGTTTTGGCCGTGAAGTCTTTCGATAATTCAACGAGTGCATTGGCGGGGTCCCATGCCGCCCAGCACAATGTTAACTGCTTGCCTTGGGCGTGCGCCGCCGATCCCAGGCAAAGTCCCAATGATGCGAGGACCGCCGCGACTACCCTTGCTGACGTTAGACGTAACATTTGTCTTCTCCTTGTCTTTCTCGGGTCTCCAACCTGATGACAGACAGCGTCCATGCGCCGGACGCCGTATACGGGCTCTGGCGGATTCAGAAAGCTGTCCGCGTGTCGCGAGCGTCAGGCATGCGCATTCTCACGAAGATAAATCCGGGTTTCGGGCGTCGGGATGTTGAGCACGCCCCGTACATCGTTCAGAAAATTGATGGCTGCCAGGCCCGCCCAATGGACGATGCCGCGCACATCCTGATCGAGGATCACGTCGATGGCGCGCTCGGACAATTGCGCGCGCGTCTCGGCCGTACATTCGTGGCCGATCAGAACGACGCGCGCCTTGTCGCCCGATTCCTGCAACGCAGACGCAATGCCGGAAATGCCGCCGCCCGTCACATACACGCCGACGAGATCCGGGTGCCCTGCAATCAGGCCTTGAACAGCGAGACCGGCGCTGTCGTCGTCTTCGGCGAAATCGGGTTCGGTGACCCAGCGCAGGTTGCGAAAATCTTCTTCGAGAACCTGTGAGAAACCCGTGCGGCGCTCCAGTTGATCGTGCAACCGTGACGATGCGGACAGCACCGCGACCGTGCCAATGCGAGATCCGACGAAGCGGCCCATCAGCAGCCCAGCCGTTCGTCCGGCGATGCGGTTATCGACGCCGACATAAGCCGCGCGCCCACTCGACGGTAAATCGGAAAAAACCGTGACGACGGGCATGTTCGCGTCGGTCATGTCCTGGATCATTCGAACGACCCATGGGTAATCGAGCGGTACCAGCACGAGCGCGTCGTAGTCGGTCAGCTGCTGGGCGAAAGATGCGGCGTCCCGCTGGTTCGACAGGTCGCATCGATAAAACGACGGGACGATGCGATGCTCACGAAAGAAACTCGCCGAGAGCGCGATATCGCGCTCGGCCTGATCGAGAAAGCGGGAATTGATTTGCGGCAGAACGAATGCGACCCGAAATGACGTGGTTTTTGCCGGACGACCACGACTTGCACGCTCGTCGCGCAATGTCGCAAGCGCGAGATGAACGCGTTCGGCTGTCTCCGGACGCACGCCCTGGTCGTCGCGCAGCACACGATCGACCGTGGCGACGCTCACGCCGGCGCGACGCGCAATCATCATACGAGTAGCCGGCATGGGTCTCCTCCGTTGCCGAGCCAAGACACCTTTTGTTAATTGAAAATAGTTTTTCCAGCGAAGAATGCAAGGTTTTTCGTTTGGATAAATGCGTCATTCTTGATGACGTTACCGCGCAAGGTACTTCGCTGGTGCGCGGCGACGGAATCAACCATTGCGCAGGCGATAAAGGACGGTCTGCAGAAAGAGAATCATTTGCGCTCCCTGTCTCGTTACCGCCATGCTCACGCCAGCCGCCTATGCTGTATGAAACTCTGCGGAATGACGGGAGCTGTCATGCAAGCCGATCCAAAAGTCATTGAATATCTGAACGCCGAACTGAAGTACGAACTGACGGCCATCAATCAGTACTTTCTACATGCACGTCTCTACAAGCATTGGGGCATGGAAGGACTCGGCAAACACGAATATGACGAGTCGATCGAGGAAATGAAGCATGCCGACAAGCTGATCGAGCGGATCTTCATGCTCGACGGTTTGCCGAATTTGCAGGATCTGGCCAAGCTTCTCGTCGGCGAAGATACGCTCGAGGTCCTTCAATGCGATCTCAAACTCGAACAGTCCGCCCAAGCCCATTGCAAAGAGGCGATCACTTACTGTGAATCGGTCAAAGACTACGTGTCGAGAATGATCTTTTCGGAGATCCTCGATGACACTGAAGATCATATCGACTGGCTGGAGGTACAGATCAGCTTGATCGACAAGGTCGGTATCCAGAACTACCAGCAGTCAGCCATGGGTTCACCTGGTTGAGTCGCGAGTCCGCGTTATCTTGCATAACGCGGCGAGGCGGCCATGAGGTGCTTGCGAGAGATGTACGAGGACGTCGCGTTTCTCAGAGCCGCTCAAGGGCGACACTCACGGGGCGGATCTTCCAGATCTCGTGACAGTACTCGCCGATCGCGCGATCGGAGGAGAACTTACCCGAACGCGCGGTGTTGAGGATGGACATACGGGTCCAGCGTCGCACGTCTTGCCATGCGTTGTTCACACGCTCCTGGCACGCCACATAATCCGCGTAGTCGGCCAGCACGAAAAATGGGTCGGCGTGCAGCAGATTGTCGACAAGCGGCCGGAACATATCCCTGTCGCCGCGCGAGAAATGCCCGCTGACAATCAGATCCAGTGCGTCGCGCAATTCGCCATTGCCAGCCGCGAAGTCTGCCGGACGATAACCATCGCGCCGGAGTTGCTCGACCTGAGAGTCGGTCATGCCGAACAGGAAAAAGTTCTCCTCGCCGACCTCCTCCCGGATCTCGATGTTCGCGCCGTCGAGTGTTCCGATGGTCAGTGCGCCGTTCATCATGAATTTCATGTTGCCCGTACCCGATGCCTCCTTGCCCGCTGTCGATATCTGCTCGGACAGGTCCGCTGCGGGATAGATGAACTGTGCGTTCTTCACATTGAAGTTCGGGTAGAACACCACTTTGAGCCGTCCGTTTATCGACGGGTCGTTGTTCACGACTTCCGCCACCCCGTTGATCAGGCGAATGATGAGTTTGGCCATCGCGTACCCCGGCGCAGCCTTTCCGCCGAATACGAAGCAGCGCGGCGCGACAGCGAGATGCGGGTCGCGGCGCAGACGCTGATACAGCGAGACGATGTACAGCGCGTTCAGGTGCTGTCGCTTGTACTCGTGAATGCGCTTGACCTGAATGTCGAACAACGCGGCAGGGTCCACTTCGATGCCTGTCGTGTTTCGAATGTGCTGTGCGAGGATCGCCTTATTCGAATACTTGACGTCGCGCCATTCGTCGAGAAAGCCCGGGTCGTCGGCATGCGATTCGAGGGCGCGAAGCCGTGTGAGGTCGGTCGCCCATCCCTCGCCCACCGTCTTGTCCAGCAACCGCGCAAGCCCGGGATTGCTGAGCAGCATAAAGCGACGTGGCGTGACGCCATTGGTGACGTTTGTGAAGCGCTCGGGCCACAGTTGCGCGAAATCGCGCATTACCGTTTGTTTGAGCAGCGCGGAATGAAGCTCTGCCACGCCGTTCACGGCATGGCAGCCGACAGTCGCCAGATGCGCCATGCGCACCTTCTTCTCGCCGGCCTCGTCGATCATCGACATCCGCGCCACGCGTGCATCGTCGCCGGGATAACGTTGCCGGACCTCGTCGAGAAAGCGCCGGTTGATTTCATAGATGATTTCGAGCAGGCGCGGCAGCAGGTTGCGAAAAAGCGGCAGGCCCCAGGTTTCGAGCGCCTCGGGCAGAAGTGTGTGGTTGGTATAGGCCAGCGTGCTGCGGGTGATATCCCAGGCTTCGTCCCACGGGACACGCCGCTCGTCGACGAGCAGGCGCATCAGTTCTGCCACTGCGATTGAAGGATGCGTATCGTTCAGCTGCACCGTGAACATGTCGGCAAAGCGCGCGATGGGTTCACCCTTGATATCGAGCAGGCGCAGCATGTCCTGCAACGAGCAGGAAACGAAGAAGTACTGCTGCGCGAGGCGCAGCCGCTTGCCGGCTTCGGGCTCATCGTTGGGATAGAGCACCTTGGACAGCGTTTCGGAAATCACCTTCTCCTGCACGGCCTGGTAGTAGTCGCCGGCGTTGAAGTCCTCCAGATCGAAGGACTCGACAGCTTCGCTCTTCCATAGGCGCAGCGTGTTGCAGGTGTTGACCCGGAATCCGAGCATCGGTGTATCGCAAGCCACACCCTTGACCATGTGCGCCGGTATCCAGCGCACGCAGTAGCGGCCTTGCGCATCGTTCTCGCTCTGCGTGTGTCCGCCGAAGCGCACGTAGTAGTTCACGTTGGGGCGCACGATCTCCCATGGGTTGCCCTTCTGCAGCCACTTGTCGGTGGCCTCGACCTGCCGGCCATCGCGGATCACCTGGTCGAAGATGCCGAACTCATAGCGTATGCCGTATCCGACCGACGGTATCTGAAGCGTGGCCAGCGAGTCCAGATAGCAGGCGGCGAGCCTTCCGAGTCCGCCATTACCGAGTCCCGGCTCTTCCTCGAGCGCGATGAGCGCGTCGAGATCCTGGCCGAGCGACTGCATGGCAGCACGCGCTTCGGCCTCGATGCCCAAGTTCACGAGATTGTTGCCGAGTTGCGGTCCGATCAGGAACTCCGCAGAGAGGTAGCAGGCAACCCTCAACTCGCGAGCAGCATAGGTCTGAATCGTGGCGGCCCAGCGCGCGAGCATGCGGTCGCGCACGCTGTAGGCCAGCGCCATGTACCAGTCATGCGGCGTAGCAATGGCCGGCGGGCGAGCCTGCAGGCAGATGAGATTGTCGAGCACGCCGCGCCGCAATGCGTCGGGATCCAGCGCGCTACGCGCGGAGTCGCCGCAACTGGCGCTGGCGGACATGTCGGCAGCCATGGTCTTGCCCTCCTGTTTTTGCGCGACCGCTCCGAAGCCGAGGGCAGTCTCACATTCGCAGCGCTACCCAAGGAGATACGCGCACACGAAGGCAGCATACGTTACACCATGCGTATTTCAAGGCAATGGCCGATTTATCGCCGTTCGTTCATATGATTAGGCGCGATTCAGGCAGTACATCGACGCTGCTACGCGCGCGGCTCGTCCGTGTCCCCAAACGGATCAAGCCTGCGAGATGATGGCCAGTCGATAAATATCCGCCGGATTCAGGATGGACCGTGGTGCGCCGTGACGCACGGCACTGAGCATGGCGTCGCCGACAACCGACGTCGTCAACACATGCTCCGGCGAAATGCGGCGGGCCAGAATCAGAAACGGCTTGAGCACGACATACATCCATCGATACACGGCGGTGCGCGACTGGATGCCGTCCTCGGGAATGATGGCGGCGGGCCGAAAAATCACGACTTGCCGAAACGGGAGCCGCTGCAACGCATTCTCGGTTTTTCCGCGGATGCGGGCCCACATGGGACGTGAAGCGTGAGGTCGTAGGTCACCGCGCGGTATGCCGTCTCGGACATATGGAAGGACGAAACACCCACGCAGAAAAAGCACGCATCCGCGTTGGTGAAAACGTCGCCCTCGGCCTGAAAGCGCTCCAGATGTTGCGTGATGACGACCTTGAGTCGCGGATCCTCGTAACCCTGTAGCGCACGCCGGCTGATTACGATGATTTCGGTGACGTCGCGTGCTTTCAGGCACGCTCGCAATACGCCTTCGCCTACCATGCCGGTCGCGCCGATCAGAACAATACGCATCGTCTTACTCCGAGGGCAACTCAGGCGATACCGCGCCGAAATCGGCAGCGACGGTGACGGGCTTCCAGCGTGGCTTCGAGAATGATGCGGCCCAAACCTCGGGACGCACCGCTAATCAACCAGACTTTGGACATGATCGTTTAATCCTTTGATATACGCCGGGACTACGCGTTGGCATTGAAGACGTGGAAGCTCGTCACTCAGGCATGAAGCCAGACTTACCTTCGAACATCACAGACGCGGCGAGATCCTTTTGCGCCTGCAGCGCGGTCAGACTCCGGGTATAGCCCGCTTCCAGCACAGCATAGGCATCGCCGCCTAGAACGGTGCGCAGTGGCGGCTCCGGCATCTGGCTGATCGTATAGATCGCTTCGGCCATTCTCACCGGGTCGCCCGAAGCATCTGCTTCACCGTTTTCCTCGATCCATCGACGCAGCGTGGCAACGGTGCCGTCCTTGTAGTGCTCGAGTTGCGGCGTCCAGCGGATATTCGCCACGAAGCCTGTCTTGATGGAGCCCGGTTCGATAATGATGGTCTTGATGCCGAACCCGGCGACTTCCTGGCTGACTGCTTCGGCGAAGCCCTCCAGACCGAACTTCGCGGCGTGATACATCGAGCCTCCGGGGAACGCGGCACGTCCGCCGACGCTGCTGACATGGATGAACGTGCCGCGCTGTTTCGCGCGCAATGCGCCGAGAAACGCGCGCGTGACGTGGATAGGCGCCAGCAGGTTCAGCGCGATCTGTTGCTCGATATCGGCGTCACTCATTTCCTCCATCGCGCCGAAAACCGCGCCGCCCGCGTTGTTGACCACGACGTCGACATCGGGATGGCGTGCTGCGGCCGCCTGAACCTGCTCGCGATCAGTCACGTCCACCGACTCCACTTCGAGCAGGTCCGCATATGCCTGCTTAAGTGTCCGCATTCCTTCAATACGACGCACCGCCGCGACCACTGGATGCCCTTGCGCCAGCGCTTTTTCCGTGAGTGCGAGCCCCAGACCGCCGGAGGCTCCCGTGATGAACCACTTCTGACTGGACATGATGTCTTTCTCCATTTGCAAACCAGGTAAGCACACATTAATGAGCGCCCAATCACTCATTAATCGAGTAAAAAAATTACATCGTGATTGCGCGCCACAGGACGCGAAAGCCGAGCTTCCTTTGAGTTGCGGCGTCCTTGGGATGCCGTTCGATATGCTCAATCGTCGTGTCGGCAATGTGCTCGATCAAAGACGAGAGAAAGCTGATTGGCGCATCGACCAGGACGCCGTCGCGCACGCCATCCTGCATCATCTGGGCGACGGCCAGAAATCGCTCGATGCCCTGTGATCGTGTGTCGTCCGATATCTGCCCCGAACCCGCAAGCCGGGAAACAGCGAACCGTGCAGACGGATTGACCAGTCCCCAGTTCACGTACCGCTCAAAGACGTGCTGCATGCGCTGCATGTAGTCGGCTCCCGTGGGATAGCCAGGCATCACAGCGTCGGCCAGGCCGCGCTTGAGGTGCAGATACAGTTCCTGGAACAATGCCTCCTTGCTCTCGAAGTACGTAAACAGCGTGCCCTCCGCGACGCCGGCGCCCCGCGCGATGCTCGCCGTGGAGGCCTGCACGCCCATCTCAGCGACGGCCTGCGTCGCGGATTCCAACAGGGCACTACGTTTTTCGGGACTCAAGGGACGGGCCATGAACTGCCTTAAATGACTGATTACTTGCTCAACTATAACCGTCTTTTTCAAGACACGCAATTGAAAGTGACCTTTCTTCCGAAGTCGAAGATCGATACGGGTGCGCTGCGCGATCCTGCCCAAGCAGGCAGAGCCCGCTCGATCAATGCGCCCGCACGATGTGCGGGCGCCAGGCACATGATCAGATTGAACAACCCTGTTAGAAGCGCGTACGCAAACCAACAGTCGCCGCCACCTGATTGCCCGTCGTAGCCTGCGCCAGGCCATTGATGAACGCACCTTCGAACGCGGAACCAGTCGCACCGTAAGCGTGTTGATAGACGCCTTCGACATAGACATCCGTGCGTTTGCTGAAGGCGTAGTCGGCCATCAGCGTCACTTGATGCCACTTCGGGTCACCCGAACCGGTGCTTCCGTCAAACGCACCTTGGGTGAACGTATAGGCACCTGCGAGCGAAATTGCCGGGGTCACGGCATAGTGAACATTGACTTCATAGTTGTCGAAATGAAGCGAATCAAACGACTGGGCGATCACAGAGTTCGCGCCCGGCTGCGTGTTGTCGAACAGGGTATGCGTCCACAACAAGCCGACAGACGCCGGCCCGATCGTGTAGTTGCCGCCAACCCCCATCACGCGCTGGCGTGAAGCTGGGAAATTGACGAAGTCGTTGTTCGACACCGCTCCCGTTCCCGAAAGCGAACCGTTATTCAGTTGAAGGTAAGCAGCCGCCAGATTGATAGGACCAACGTTGTACGTCACACCGAAGCTATAGGCGCGATTGTTCGAAAAGCCACCGGCCGCGTTACTGAAGCCGTATAGCGCCTCGGCCTGCAGCCCCCGATACGTCGGACTCACGTACTTGACCGAGTTGTTGATATAGAACGAGTCATCTACGTTGTCGTTGTCGAACGGATGCGCGGCCAGATTGTTTCCATCGCCGTTGTTCGCCAATGCAATCGGGCCGAGATCATCGACCACGGAATCATACTGGCGGCCAAACGTCAGCGTTCCATACAGATCGCTTTGCAAACCGACGAAAGCCTGACGGCCGAACATCGTGCCCGCGTATGTGGTCTTGCCGTTTTGGATATTGAAGCCATTCTCAAGACGGAAGATCGTACGCAGACCGCCACCGAGATCTTCACTTCCCCGTAAGCCCCACACTTCATTCGACAGCATGCTGCTTTGTTCCTGCACCACGCTGCTGCCACCCTGGTTATTCGTATAGACGATACCTGTATCGATCAATCCATAAAGGGTGACGCTGCTTTGCGCATGAACCCCCACTGCAAAAACGGAAAGAACAGCTGCACCGATAATCTTCTTCTTCACTTGCTTTGTACTCCAGGCCGTGTCACAAAAAGAGATCATGATGTGTGCATGATCCCCGTCCATCCAGAAGCTACGGATAACGCGCGCTCAGTTGACAAGGAATTAGCGAAGGATCTGCCGACACCGTAATGGCTAGCCATCCATCGAATGTGATCCACTTTGCATCCGCGAATCCGCAGCGCCACGATTCTATGGGTATCGACATTGCGGTTTATCGAAAGAATTGCAGTCTTCCCGCAAAGATTTCATAAACGACTATCGAACGTAATCGAACCCCTGCGCAACGTTGAAGCGAATGGCCGCATCACGTCGGCCAACCTAGGGACAATGGCGTCGACATGAACGCATTCAACTCAAGGGACACCCGCTTGAGACAACAGTCGCGCCCTACCCGGGAGTCCTCGAGCAATTTAAGGTAGTCTGTCCGGAACGGTTCAGCAGCGGCGGGTCGACGGATCGACTCCACCAGTACGACGATGGTTATAGCGACCTCATGGAGGGTATTGACTGTGGCTACGAAGAATGGCGGTACGCTGTATATCCTGCAGGCACGTCCACCGGCGATCATCGCTCTATCACCGGACGGTTCACACGAAGTGATTATCGCGAACCTTACGCGCACACCCGACGGCATCAAGGTCGATGCTGAAAACCAGCTGGTCTACTGGACCAACATGGGAACGGGCATCCACCTGGTCGATGGCGATCCCGCTTCCGGCGCAGTTCCTCCGAACGACGGCACGATCGAATGCGCGAAGCTCGACGGCAGCGAGCATCGTGTGCTGGTGCCTTCCGGTAAGGCCGGGACACCCAAGGAACTCGTGCTGGACAAGGAAGGCGGCCACCTGTACTGGTGCGATCGCGAAGGCATGCGAGTCATGCGCGCGCGGCTGGATGGCAGCGAGGTGACGGAACTGGTCCGCACCGGGAATTTCCCCGAGGATACGCGCGACGCGACCCGCCATTGCGTAGGCATCGTATTGGACAAAGCAAACGGGCACGTCTACTGGACGCAAAAGGGACCACCGGATGGCGGAGAGGGCCGCATCTTCAGGGCGGGGATCGAGTTGCCGCCTTCCGCGACGCCCGATCGACGCCCGGACATCGAATGTTTGCTGGCCGATCTGCCCGAACCGATCGACCTCGATATCGATCACCGCGACAGCATGCTTTACTGGACGGATCGTGGCGACGATACGCATGACGGAAATACTTTGAATCGCGCAAGAATTACGGCGTCCGGGCTGGTTGATCGCCAGGTGCTCGCGCACGACCTGAAAGAGGGAATTGGCGTGTCTCTGGACTCACGTGGGCGCCGGGCCTTCGTGACCGATCTGGGCGGCAACGTGCGCGAGCTGAACATCGATACGAAGCACACCTCGCATTTCACCACCGTCGCGCATCTAGGTGTTCTGACCGGTATCGACTACGCCGAGATTTGAGTCGAATCCCAAAGACTGCCGGGGACGTATCCGGTGGTCTTTGTCACACTCTACCGGTCGCTCTTCCGGCCGTGCCCACCCGCGAGCCTCGAAAAATAGAACAAAGCGTTACGCGAAGAGAGAGGCCACTCTTATTCCATGTAATTGGATCGATGGGCGTGTCGCGGTAAAGATCGATGGATGAGCGAGATCAATACGTCGTAACGGCACGCGCTCTACTGGCTGTCACGGCCCTGTCACGGACAGATAGGCGGCGACCTGTTCGATCTGCTGTTCGTCGAGCGCAGCAGCAACAGCCGTCATCGTGCCCGACTTCGGCGGCGCGGATTGCGCGCGTTCCTGGAATTCGTGCAATCGTGCGATCGTGAACGCGGACGGCTCGCCCGCAATCGACGGGAATCGCGCGCCATTGCCTTTGCCGCCTGCCGCGTGACAACTGAAACACGCAGGGACACTAGCGCCTGCGCCCGTCTCCGCCAGTTGCCGGCCCGCCATCACTAGCGTTTGCGAAGGCGGCGGAGAAGCCTTCACGATCGGCGGGTGCTGCCCGGAAAAGAACACGGCAAGCGTATGCATATCGCTGTCCGAGAGGTTCTGCGCCACCGCCTGCATCGGCACACTGATCCGCGTGCCTGCCTTGAACATCGACAAAGCGTGGGCAAGGTACTGCGGATTCTTTCCCGCGAGTCGCGGCGCGCCGGACGCTTCGCCAGCACCCAACGCACCGTGACACGCGACGCAAGTCGCGATTGAAGGAATCTGCGTCGGTGTGGTTCCAACCACAGCAATAGCATTGTCTTGCGCGAAGCCCACACTCGCGAATGTGCCTAACGACAGGAACATACCCAGTCGCGCACCGCCTAACAGAATGCGCGCGCAAAACGAGAATTTTTTGGTGCGCCATGCGTTCCTGTCCGGGACGCTCGCATTGAACAACCTTGCCCTTTCCAACATCGATCCTTTCTCCGCTGAAAGCCATGAAGTCGCCCCTTGATTGCGAGCCAACATGAGTCGAGGAGCGTACCTCAAACCGGATGACCATCACGTTGGATTTGTGCCAGATGTCCAATTTGTAATCTGAAGGCAATGTACTCGTTATGCATCAGGCGACATGCGCTTGAGTCGTTCGCGTTTCCTTAAGCGAAATCGTCGCGAAGTTTGTAATTTGAGCAATCAGGCTTTCTTACGTCCCGTTAATTTTTTCTGCCTCCTGCAACAATGTCATTTGCTATAGATTCCTAAACATATGTCAGTTCGCAACGCACACCCTATTATCTATTTTGTCGAAGTCTTTCTCTTTGCCTGAGACAAATAGGTCCAAGACATCGAGTCGACCACGTGGTGATCGGGAGACGAAATCCACCGATGAACCTTGGCAGATCCAAAAGAAAAACACATCGACCCCACTAACAGATCAACCTTCTGATTTGCGCCGAAGGGCTAACATATGACCGATGCGTGCTTGCGTAATTCGGCATAGCGGGTTGACGCTGGTGCGCCGCTGACCGATATTGGCAATTTGCCCCGCTCCGTTTCCATTCGTCTTATCTTATAGCGATCGCGGTATCGGTTCGCATCATGGAGCGGTTGCATTTATAGGGGGAACATTTGCCGATGGACGCTCAAACCGCTCGTCGCCCGAATTCTTTGACCACGTGCGCGCAGTGCGGCGGTAGGTTATCCGAGCCAGTCAATTTTTGTCCACAATGCGGAGCGCCTGCGAGGCTCGCGTTCGGCGAACGCACCTCGACAAAAAAGCCCAATGCCACAACGGCATCCAAAACGGCAAGCGCTGCAGCGGCGCGTCCAAACGTTGCGCCCAAGGGCCAGATCTGGCGGTCCCGGCTGACATCTTTCGTCCGACCGGTTGTCGCTGGCCCAAATGGCGGCACGCGTTCACCTTCGCCATCGCCAGGCGGCTACCGTGGTTGGCGTATGAAAACGGGGACAGCGCTAACTCTGGTGGCATTAGTGGTGCTCTGCGGCGCAGTGGTATCGTTGACCCGCCATAATGGTTCCGTCGATGGAGAACCAATAGCGGCATCAAACACTGCGCAAGGTAGCGTAACGGCAAATGGCACGAGCCAGGCAGCGCGGACTGCGACGGTTGATGCGCCGGCAATCGCGCGAGGCTCGGCGCAAAATCCAGCGTTGGCGCAAAGTTCGACAATGACAGCAGAAACAACGCCTGCGCCGGTCGCGTCGGTTGCCGTACCCGAACCGGCTCAGCCGTCGACCGCGACGCCGCAGCCGTCACAATCAATGTCCTCGCAGAGTTCGGTTTCGAACAGCGGGAGAGATAGCGACAAGAACCAAAGGCTGATGGCGCTCGCACTTGCGCGAGCACACAGCGGTCTCGACAAAAACGACCTGCGTATGGCGCGCTCGGGCATTTTTTGGGCGCTTTCAATGCAGCACAACAATAGCGAGGCACTCATGTTGAAGCAGGAGTTGCTCTCACGGGAAAGGGAGCGTAATACGTCATCCAACGCGACACGCGGATCAGTCAAGGCTGCGAGCCCGACGGACTAAATTTCACCGCGGCAAAATGCGCCGATGGATCAGTAGTTTTCTGGAAGGGCGAAAGGCCGCGACTTCGGCGAACGCCTCCGTCCTTCTTCCTCGAAAGGCCGTCGTTCGCTGATCGATGCTAAAAGCGAGCGCCCGGAGATGACCGACCTGAACGAAAAGGCGTACCCGCGGTCTTATCTTATCTCCACCTCCCAGTCGCTGGGATCGTTCCCTAACTGCCTGGGGATCAAAATGAAACGTACAGTTATCGCAATCGTTCTGGTTGCAACAGCGTCGACGGCGTTTGCGCAATCGACCCGCGGTGTCGCTTCCATCGCGCAGCCCGCCAACAACTCGCTCCAGTTGCCGATCAGCCATTCCGCCGGCCTGCCGGGCGGCCGATGGGTCCCGCCATATAGCGGGCCGACGCCGGCCAGGACTCCCGCGCAGGTTTATCAGCAAACCGTGCATGCGGAGGTGGACGGACAACTCGCGCATCTCAACTCGATGACGGCAGGTCGCCACTAGCGCGCCAAAAAACCCGGTGCTGGCCAGGCCATGTTGACCTCAACCATTACCACGTCAAAGGTCACATCCAAAGCGTGAAACGGGACGCGGACGCATCGTTTGAGCAGCGCTCTGGTGATACGTATTCGGGAAATTCGTGTCGCGAAACCGCTCAAAGCCAAAAGACGCAATCCTCTTCTCGAGTTGATCGATGTGCCAGGCATCGTGGTGCCGACAGGACAGAAACACGTCATGGAATGACCTGCGCTTTTCGGTCGGTATCGACATGCCGGGTTCCACCGTGTGAACGGTCAGCAAGCTCCGAAGCACGAACTAAATGCAACTGAAACCGTAGCTGACGCCACACGTTTTTTACCCCGTCTTACCCTCGCTGCCCGATTGCTCCGCCAGCTTGTCGGCCACGCCGATAAGCCGTGCGCGCCGGGATTCGTCCAGTACGAGTTGAGCACTCGCGCGAAGATCGGCCAATACGCTTTCGATTTTCCAGCGCGTCACGCCTTCGGCCGCCACCTTTTCCGCAAGATCCTCCGCGAGATCTGCATCGCCGTCGTCAAAGGCAGCCGCCAGCCACGTTGGGCGCAGCCATTCGTCCGTCACGCCACGCCGTAGTGCGCGCTCGCATGCGGCGTTCACGACAGCCGAGATTACATGCGCGTGCTTCAGATCATCCTTGCCATTGCGCGCGCGATACAAGCGCGGCAGATTCGACGAGCAGTAGTAATCGTTGAGATCGAGGTCCATGCCACGCTCGTAGCAATCGATCGCCCGGTCAAGAAATTGCCGCTTCTGGAACGGCTCCACTGTATCGCGGTAGAGCCGCTTGTATCTGCCGCCCAGCAGCCCAAGGCGCTCGGTCGACGGACCCGCCGTCTCCAGCACGACCTCGAGCTGCTCGATCGCTTCGCGCACGTCCCCCGCCTGCGACACGGTGAATGCGCGCTGCGACTGCACCTCGGGCTGCTGACGGAAGTCCTCTGGCAGCGCGTCGATGAAGGCGAGCAGCTTGTTCCAGTCGTCGGGAACCTCAACTGAATCACGCAGAAGCAGCAGCAACGCAAACGCGACGCTCGCCATCAAGGGCGGCACGCCGTGCTTCTTGACGAGTTCCTGTGCTCGCGCCATGCGCTGCGGCTTGGGCAGCAGACGTACGCCCCGCACAGCGGACTGAAAGGCGGCGAGTTCCGCCATGCGTTGCTTCATTGTGGACGCGAGGGCCGGCTCCGGCGACGAAGGAAACCCCTTGATGGCTTCGAACATCGGCGACTGCCCATCCGTGAGCGCCTTGATGCCGGGCACGATCGTGTCACGAATGCGCTGCGCGGTCGCATCGTCGACGTCGCCGTTCGCAAGCGGATAGCGCACCGTGCGCAACTGCGCCACGTCGAAGAGCGGCTGCGACCAATCCGCCGCGAGCAGTACGCAGCCGGTGGGCTTCGCCGCGTGGCGGATGCCGACCTCGTAGTAGACGTTGCCGTTCGCGATGGTCATGTCGGCGAGCACGAGGTCCGCGTAGTAGATGCGCTCGAGCATCTGCGTGATGATCATTGCGCCCGTGTCCTGATCTGCGCGAACGGCGTCATAGCCCAAGGACTCGATGACGGGCACATACGCGCGGTCCCACAGCGCATTGAAATCGATCTCGCCGGGGCCGCGCGCGGGATCCGCCTGGGTCGGCTTGCGGCCGTAGGGCATGATGACGAAGCAAAGAGGTCTTGGCATGTTCGCCTCACCGTGTGAACCCAAGAGGATGAATGGGAGGCTCCGCGATGCCGCCCGCCGCCTCGACGGCCTCGACCATATGGCCCGTGCCGCCCGGCCCGTCGCCCGCTGCACCGTCCCATACGCAGATGAAGTGGACCTTCTGCGCTCCACAACTCAACGCGCGCTCGAGCATCCAGAGATTCGTGCGCTCGTACGGCGATAGCTGCCGCTCGTCTGCCGTCTGGGCTTCGGGCAACACGATGGTGCGCGCGCCCGGGTCCGCGCGGACTGCGTCGAAGCGTTCGCGCCAGTTTGCGTTCGCGAAGTCGACGGAATCCCTCACGAACACCGCTGGCTCGAACGGCAGGTGAAGATTGACATGTGCGCCGCGCCCGAGCATGAGTTCCGCGAAGATCAGATCGCTCCCACATGCGCCGCTACAGACGGCAAGATCAACGGCGCCCGCTTGCAGCCTGTCGAGCACGCCGGCAATGTCCTTCGTCACTGCGTCTTCCCGTTCCGGCGGAAAGCGCGGTTTCGGGCGGTCGGGCCTGTCTATCATGTGCCCGCTAAACAGGAAGACCCGCTTCGGCGAAAATATGTCGGTCACATCCGTCATCCTTGTCGGCCCCCTCGCTTCACGCACGATGTGGCAGTCGCCTGTACGCCTTGTTCAGTCGTTCCATTCGGGCTCTTCGCCCATCGGCAATTCGCCGGGCATCGCTTTCGCGAGGGCGCAGAACCCAGGCAACCTCGGGTCAACATATCGTACGCCATCGGACTACACCCTTCCAGATAGCGAAGAATCTGCCGCCGTGTCGAGTACACATGAAACGACGAACCGCGCCACCTGCTTGCGGCTTGCTTCGATGGCCTTGTCATGGGTCCATCGGCGACGAACCTGAAGTTTCGCGTTTCGGCCGTCAACCACGGCCATACCGAAGGGCCAGGTTCATAAAGACCATGTGCCTGAAACGCTTCGCCCATCGTTTTGTTTCGATTTCTGCAAGCGATTCGATCTTGATTGCGAAATCCAGCAGAATCGACGTGCAGCTTTGCGGCCGTATCCGTCGATACCGTCTGTTGCATGCGCAATGACAGCAAGAAAAATAGCGCGGGGCAAAGCATCGACAGTCACACTGTTCAAGCGTCCGACACTCGTCGCTTGACGAGCAGTTCCTGTCGAGCCTGTTCGAGCATATGGATGCGTGGCGGGTCGTTGGGATTGCGTTTCGCCAAAGCCATCGCCTTGTCGATGGTGCGTCCGAGGTTCGCGTCGGCCTCGACAGGAAGGCTGCGGACGGCCTGGGCGAGCGAAGTCGCCGCCTGGTAGCCAACGAATGGTGTTTCGACATCCGGGTCCAGACGATCAGCCAACCAGTTGATCTCCGCCTCTTGGGGAAACGCCCTGAGCAGCGCGACAGCCGCAAGTCGCTCGCCCGCCGACCTGCTTGTCTTCAGTCTTTCAAGGGCTTTGATCGCGACGGGCGCTTGCGACATCATGTCGGAGAAAATGGCCGTCATTTTCCTTGTTCGCTCCGCACCCGGACGCATCGTGTCGCGGACTTCGTCATAACTTCGCGCCAGCTCCGCGATACTTGCCGGCACTTCCAATGCCGACGCTTCGGTATCCGGTGAGTCGACGCGCACAGCCGATGGCCGATGCTGCACGTCGGCGACGGCACGCAGCAGTCCGCCACGCACACGTTCCCTGAAGCTTGCCCGATCCGGGTAGGACATCGTCAATCCGATTAGCGAAAGCTCGTCGCGGAATTTCATCACTCCGGCCAACTGGCTGATTGCCTCTGTCGTGCGAGGCAGCGATGAAGGCGCCTCGTCCGAGAAATAGAACATGACGATCGGTCGTCCCGTCGCCTCCCGGCGCTTCATCGCCTGCCGGAATTCGTGGATCGTACCGCTCGGATCGTCCATGGTGGGCGTGCCGCACCGCATCCACATAATGCCGAGATAAATATCAAAGTCCTTCGGCATTTGCCGGTCGACGACGTCTTGCGGACGCCCCGCATCGGGGTACACGTTGTCTTGATATCGCAACACTTCCAGCCGCACGTTGAGATCAGGGGACAGAAAAGCGATGACGTCGTTGATTTCTTCGGCCAGTGCAAGCACCGCCTGCTGTTCGGCAATGACATCGGCTGGAGAAGACAAGAAAATTTTGATGACCTGTGTCATTTGCTTTGAGGCCGTTGAGCCCCCCTCCATCTCGACGTACGACCTCAGGCTATTGGATTTGTGAAGTGACGCTTCGCGACCCGGAAATTGAATGCTCAAGGCAGCGTCTCTACGATCTCGAACACTTGTCCTGAATGCGCGACTACAGACTCTCCGGATGCGATTGACGCTACGCGATTCGCGAACGCCCTGGTCACGACACGTGCTGAGACATGCTAACGATTGGCGGAATGTGTGCCGTGGCGTCTGACCCATCAATCATACTGCGCGCAAATTCGTACAGGATCCGGAATATCCCGACGCACGGATCTTTTCCGGGCATGAGACAGACCTATCACCCCCATTACGAGTAAGGCCATCCACACATATCGTGAAATTACGATATAAGATTCGGTCCATAGCGATTCAGACGCCGACATTCCGGCCAGAGAGTCTGTCCGCTGTTTCATGAGCACGAAGCCCAACCCGAAGATTACCGATATCGACATCGACGCGATCCACAAGGCGCTGGCCAACCCGGCGCGTCGCGTGATTCTTGCGAAGCTGCGCGAGCCGGGAAAGTATTTCCCGGAGCAGGAGCTTTCGTACGAGCACGGTGTCTGCGCCGGACAGTTCGACGACTGCTGCGGTCTGTCGCAGTCCACGGTGTCCGCGCACCTCGCCGCGTTGCAGCGCGCGGGGCTGATCACGTCGAAACGCGTCGGTCAATGGGTGTTCTTCAAGCGCAACGAGGCCGTCATCGAGGCGTTCCTCGCGCACATGAACGCGGATCTCTGATTCACGCCGGCGTCTTCGCTTTCCCCGAATGCAGTCTCGACACATCGGGCCATGCGCCCGCAAGGATTGACACAACATGCCGACACTTTTCGACCCGCTCCAGATTGGCGATCTCACGCTGAAGAACCGTATCGTGATGGCGCCACTCACGCGTCAACGCGCCGGCGACGTGCGCGTGCCCAACGCGTTGATGGCGAAGTACTACGCCGAACGCGCCAGCGCCGGCCTGATCATCTCCGAAGCCACCTCCGTGACGCCGCAAGGCCTCGGCTACGCCGACACGCCGGGCATCTGGTCGGATGAACAGGTGGAAGGCTGGAAGCTCGTGACGGACGCCGTCCACAAGGAAGGCGGCAAGATTTTCCTGCAACTGTGGCACGTCGGCCGTGTGTCGGACCCTGTGTTCCTGAACGGCGAACTGCCCGTTGCGCCGAGCGCGATCGCGCCGGAAGGCCACGTGAGCCTCGTGCGTCCGCAGCGTCCGTTCGTGACGCCGCGCGCGCTCGACATCTCGGAGATTCCGGGCATCGTCGCCGCGTATCGCAAGGGCGCGGAAAATGCGAAGAAGGCGGGCTTCGACGGTGTTCAGGTTCACGGCGCGAACGGCTATCTGCTCGACCAGTTCCTGCAGGACAGCACCAACAAGCGTACCGACGCATACGGCGGCTCGATCGAAAACCGCGCGCGCCTGATGCTCGAAGTGACGGACGCGTGTATCGACGTGTGGGGCGCGGATCGCGTGGGCATGCACCTGGCGCCGCGCGGCGATTCGCACACGATGGGCGATACCGATCCCGCCGCGACGTTCGGCTATCTTGCGCGTGAACTCGGCAAGCGCAAGATCGCGTTCATCGCGGCACGCGAAGCGGTCGGCGACGATCGCATCGGCCCGCTGCTGAAGAAGGAATTCGGCGGCGTGTATATCGCCAACGAAAAGTTCACGAAGGAAAGCGCGCAAAAGGTGCTGGACGCGGGCGAAGCGGACGCTGTCGCGTGGGGCAAGCTGTATATCGCGAATCCGGACCTCGTGCGCCGCTTCGAGCTGGATGCGCCGCTGAACGAGCCGGTTCCGGAAACCTTCTATGCGCAAGGCGAAGCAGGCTACACCGATTATCCGGCGCTGGAAACCGTCAACTGATCTCGCGACGGGCTGGAAACTAACAGCCAGTAGTGCAATGAACGCGGCGGGAGCGATTCCCGCCGCGTTTTTTCATTCATGCTCAGCGGGCCTCACCACGCGCCGCATGAACACGCGCTTCGTTTCATCGACTCCACGCGCGATCCGCAGATTGCGGATGCGCAGCAGCGCCGCATCGAGTTCATCGTCGTCCAGCACGCTAAAGCCGAGCCGCTGATAGTACGGCGCATTCCACGGCACATGCCGGAACGTCGATAGCTCGACATACGTCGCGCCAGTCTCTCGCGCCCTTACGTCAACCTGATCGAGCAAGGCCGCGCCGATTCGCCGCCCCGCATGCTGGGGCACGACGTCGAGCGCTTCGACGTAGATGCGCGCGCGCAGCATCGCGAACATCACGAAGCCGACACATTCGCCGTCGCATTGCGCGACGATCACTTCCGACGCCCCCACCTTCTTCAGCACGAACGGCGCATCCATCGGGCGCGCAGCCGCGATTCCCGTCAGCCCGACGCTGACGAAACGCTGCGCCGCCTCGCATTCGACGACGCGAATCGACGGGACATCTTCGGGCACGGCAGGCCGGTAGTGAACGACGGGCGGTCGCATCGGGTTGGTTGGCAGAGGCTCAGCGGACATATTGACACTGCTTGCCCGCGCAACTCAACCCGCCACGCCGATATAATCCAGCCACAGACCCTTTCGCAAAGGAGTCGTTCGATGGCGCTTTCCGGTCTTTTCGTCTTCGCGCTCGCGCTGATCGTTGCCGCGGGCTCGCCCGGCCCGAGCATCGCGGCGCTCGTTGCCCGCGTGCTCACCAACGGCTTCCGGGACGTGCTGCCGTTTCTCGCCGCGATGTGGATCGGTGAAGCGCTGTGGCTCACCTGCGCGGTCGCAGGCCTCGCGGTTGTCGCGCATACCTTCGTATTCGTGTTCATCGCGCTGAAGTTCGCAGGCGTCGCGTATCTGCTGTTCCTTGCGTGGAAGATGTGGTTCGCGCCCACCGACGTCCACGAAAGCACGCTGCCGAGCGGCCAGTCGCCGTGGCGCATGTTCGTCGCGGGGCTGATGGTTACGCTCGGCAATCCCAAGATCATGGTTTTCTATCTGGCGCTGCTGCCGACCATCGTCGACCTGTCGCGTGTCGGCACGCTCGCGTGGCTCGAACTGACGCTGACGATGCTAGCCGTGCTGATGTCCGTCGATTTCATCTGGGCGCTCGCCGCCGTCAAGGCACGCACGCTGCTGACCAGCCGCCGCGCGGTGAAGATCGCGAACCGCACCAGCGCGACGATGATGGCGGGCGCCGCGGCCGCCATCGCCACACGCTGAACTCACACACACCATCTCGACGAGGTTCGCATGCGCGCCCGCATGTTCACGCAGATCGGCCGTGAAGCAGTGTCCGCGCTCGGCCGCGAACTGGCCGCCTGGAAGCCGACGCCCGAGCGCGCGCTGTTCGGCGTCGAAGCGGTGATCTCGGTCGTGCTGTCGGTGGCGCTCGCGCATCTGCTGCATCTGCCCTATACCTGGTGGGCCGCCATCAGCGGTTTCGCCGTGATGCAGACGCGTTTCTCGGCTTCCGCGCAACGCGCGCTGCATCGCGTGCTCGGCACCATTCTCGGCGGCCTGCTCGGCACGCTGCTGGGCCCGATCATCGGCGATCGACCGTGGCTATTCGTGCCCGTGCTGGGCGTGATCGGCGCCATCTGCGTCTATCGCGGAAACGGCTCGTCGGCGTCGTACGCGTGGGTGCTGGGCGGCATCACGTGGGTGCTGGTCACGTTCGAGGCGCACAAGCTGATCGCGTTCGGCCCGACGGCGTCGTTTGCGATGATGCGCGTCGCCGAGGTGTGCGTCGGCACGTTTGCGTGCCTCCTCGTGTCGGGCGCGTTTCACGTCGTCATCAGCTGGTATGAGCGGCGCCGGCCCGCATCGAAAGTCGTCGCGGCGGCGGCCGCTACCGCGAACGCCCCGCCGCCCACCTTCGAGACCCTGCGCCATGCGCGCATGGTGCTGGGCGTGCAGGCGGGCATCGCCGTTGCGATCCTCGCGGCGCTCACCGTCACGCTCGACCTGCCCGGCTTCGCGCAGGCGCTCGTGACGACGATCGCAGTGATGATCCTGCCGCCCACTTCCGTGGTCGTGCGCTCGCAGAAGCCCGTCGCCGACAAGATGGTGCAACGCATGGTGGGCTGCCTGATCGCGGGCGCGGTTGGGATTGCGCTATTGCCGCTGATGCAAGGCCAGGTCGTGCCGTCCCTGCTCGCGCTGGCGGCGGGCATATGGGCAGGCTGCCACGTGCAGACGGGCAAAGAGGGCGCGAGCTATATCGGCCGGCAGTTCACGATCGCCTTCATCATGGTTTTCGTGCAGGACCACGCGTGGTCCGCCGATCCGCACGCCGCGATGCTGCGGCTCGCGGGCATCCTGACGGGCATTGCGATTCTCACGTGCGTAATGCTGGTCGCGTCGCGCCTGTCGTTCTTGCCGGTTTCGGAAGAAGCCACGCCGTAAGCGCCGCGGGCGCTTCGTTGCACTTCAGTGCGCATCCACGCGACTCAAGGCTCGCCGAACAGCGCCTCGCATAACTCCAGCCCTTCGCCCGTCAGCGACGCCGAGCCGCGCCCTTCCTCGTCCATTTGCACGGCGATCACGCCCGCCGACTGCAACTGCGTGAAATAGCGCCGCAACGTGCTCATGGGGAGATCGGCGCGCTTGCTGATCTTCGCGAGCGACCACGGCTTACCGGGCGATTCGCGCGACGCTTCCCATAGCAGCATCAGCAACTGCTCGACGGTGGGATCGAGTTCGTTGTCGTCGTCATCGTCTTCGCAATGCTTGTCGTGTGCCGCATCATTCGGATTCAAGTCGGTTCTCCTCTCGACTAATCGTCATCTCATTCGCGCATGCTCGCGGCCGCCAGCTTGCCGACCGTCACCAGCGCGCTCTCGATTTCCGGCGACCATGCATAACTGTAATTCAAGCGGATGCAATGGCTATACCCGTTCGTGGTCGAGAACATATAGCCGGGACCCACCGTGATGCCGTGCTCCAGCGCGAGCTTGTAGAGCTGCATCGAATCGACGCTCGGCGGCAGCTCGACCCACAGCACGTAGCCGCCCATCGGATGCGACACGCGCGTGCCTTCGGGAAAGAAGCGCGTGACCATCGTCGTCATCAGTTTCGCGCGCTGCGCGAGGCCCTTGCGCAGCTTGCGCAGATGATGCTCGTAGCCATCCTGCTTCAGATACTCGGCAATCGCGAGTTGCGGAAGCGACGGCGTGGTCAGCGTGTTGAGAAACTTGAGCTTTTCGACCTGCTCGCGATAACGGCCCGGCATCGCCCAGCCGATCCGGTACGCCGACGTGAGTGTCTTCGAGAACGACGCGCAATGCAGCACCAGCCCTTTCTTGTCGTAGTTCTTCAGCGCGCCGGGATGCACGTCGCCGAAGTACAGCTCGTGATAGACGTCGTTCTCGATGACGGGCACGTCGTGCCGCGTCAGCAACTTGACCAGTTCGCGCTTCTTGTCGTCGGGCATCTGGAAGCCGAGCGGATTCTGGAAGTTCGGCATCACCATGCACGCGGCGATCTTGCGCTTGTCGAGTATCTGCGCGAGCGCGCCGAGGTCGATGCCTTCGCGCGGATGCGTCGCCACTTCGATCGCGCGCATGCCCATGCGCTCGATGGCGTGCAGCATCGCGTAGAAGGTCGGCGATTCGACGGCGACCGTATCGCCCGGTTTCGCGACGGCCTGCAAGCACAGATTGATCGCCTCCGTCGCGCCGACCGTCACGACGATCTCGTTCGGATCGATCGCGATGCCGTTCTCCAGATAACGCCGCGCGATCTGCCGGATCAGGTCGGGATTGCCGGGCGGCAGTTCGTCGGTGACGCCCCATTGCGTCTTGCGCCGGCCGATCGCGTGGGCATAGCGGTTGATCTTCTGGAACGGATACAGACTGGGATCGGGATACGGCGAGCCGAGCGGCACGGCCTCGTCGCTGCCGATGGAGCGCAGCGTCGACAGCACGAGACGGCTCACGTCGACCTGCGCGGACACGGCGATCGGCTTCGATACGTCCAGTTCCTGGACGGGCGGCGGCGCGTCGTTCGCGCCGAGCCGCACGAAGTAGCCGGACTGCGGGCGGCTCTGGATCACGCCCTTGCTCTCCAGCATCAGATACGCGCGCAGCACCGTCGTGATGGAGATCTGCCGGTGCTGGCTGGTCTGCCGCACGGATGGCACGCGCTCACCCGGCCGGAACACGCCGCGCCGGATCTGCCCTTCGATTTCCTTCGCCAGTTCTTCGTAAAGCTTCAAGAGATGCCTCTGCCGTAGGCACAGCGGACGGGCGTCGCGCCCAACTTTTGAGCACAGTTCACCGAAATTGAGCCTTTCGGTCGATAACAGTCGCAACTGTACTCTTTTTCTATCACACATTGTGTACACGCCGGGTACAGGTATTCCCCACTACCCTAGCCTCATCATCAAGCCACACCGGACGCAAAGAACACATGGACAAGACCAGCACCAAACCGGGCCGCATCGAACCGTACATTGGGCCTGCCGCCGGATGGGGCGCATTGAAGTACGTCGCGATCAATCTCGTCAAGGAGAAGGTCGCCGGGGGCAAGTACAAGACGCTTTTCAAGCAGAACCAGCCAGACGGCTTCGACTGCCCGGGCTGCGCATGGCCGGACCGCGAGCACGCGTCGACCTTCGAGTTCTGCGAAAACGGCGTGAAGGCCGTTGCTGCGGAAGCGACGAGCAAGCGCGTGACGCCCGCGTTCTTCGCACAGCACACCGTCGACGAGTTGATGAAGCAGGACGACTACACGCTCGAACAACATGGCCGTCTGACTGATCCGATGGTGTTCGATCCGCTGACGGATAAGTATCAACCCATTTCGTGGGACGCCGCCTATCAGTTGATCGCGAAGCACCTGAAAGGGCTCGACAGCCCGCATCGTGCTGCCTTCTACACGTCGGGCCGCGCGAGCAACGAGGCCGCGTTCCTGTACCAGCTGTTTGTGCGCATGTACGGCACGAACAACTTCCCCGACTGTTCGAACATGTGCCACGAGGCGACGAGCCGCGGGTTGCCGACCACGGTCGGCATCGGCAAGGGCACGGTGTTGCTCGAAGACTTCGAGCACGCCGACACGCTGCTGATCTTCGGCCAGAATCCGGCGACGAACCATCCGCGCATGCTCAACGAACTGCGTGACGCCGCGAAACGCGGCGCGACCATCGTGTCGATCAACCCGTTGCGCGAGCGCGGCCTCGAACGGTTCGCGAGCCCGCAGCACGTGACGGACATGCTGTCGTCGGGCGTGCAGATTGCGTCGACGTTCATCCAGCCGAAGATCGGCGGCGACTTCGCGCTAATCAAAGGCGTGGCCAAGCGCGTGCTGGAACTCGACGACCTCGCTGTCGAACAGAACGCCGAGCGCGTGCTCGATGTCGCGTTCATCGAAGAGCACACGGCGAACTTCGGAGCGTTCGCCGCCGATCTGCGCGATCAAAGCTGGGACGCGCTGGTCGAAGAATCGGGCGTGTCGCGCGAAGACATCGAGAACCTCGCGCGCATCTACGCGAATGGCAAGCGCGTGATCTCGACGTGGGGCATGGGCATCACGCAGCACAAGCATTCCGTGCCGACCGTCCACATGCTGTCGAACCTGATGTTGATGCGCGGCAATATTGGCCGGCTGGGCGCGGGCCTGTGCCCGGTGCGCGGCCACTCGAACGTGCAGGGCAACCGCACGATCGGCATCGAAGAAAAGCCCACCGACGCGTTTCTCGACCGGCTCGGCAAGGTGTTCGATTTCGAGCCGCCGCGCGGGCACGGCTACGACGTGGTCGAAACGATCGAGGCGATGCTCGAAGGCCACGTGAAGGTGTTCATTGGCCTGGGCGGCAATTTCTCGATCGCGACGCCCGACACGCCGCGCACGTGGGAAGCGCTGCGCGCCTGCGACCTGACGGTGCATATCACGACGAAGCTCAACCGCAGTCATCTCGTGCATGGCAAGGCAGCGCTGATTCTGCCGACGCTCGGGCGCACTGAGATCGACTTGCAGGATGGTGTTGCGCAAGGTGTGACTGTCGAAGACTCGATGAGCATGGTTCACGTGTCGTATGGGATGAACACGCCTGCGTCGGCCAATCTCGTGTCGGAGACGCGTATCGTTGCGCAAATCGCTGAGGCGACGCTTGGCAGCGCGAAGGTGGACTGGCTTGCTTACGCGAATGATTACGCGAAGATTCGCGATGCGATTGAGTGGTCGATCGATGGTTTTTACGAGTACAACAAGCGGATCGAGCAGCCGGGCGGGTTTCATCTGCGGGTTGCTTCGCGTGAACGTGACTGGAAGACGGGTACGGGGAAGGCGAACTTCGTCGTGCATCAGATTCAGCGCGATACGCCGATCCAGCGCGCGCGGAAGCTGCACGGTGAACGTGCGATGACCTTGATGACGACTCGGTCGCATGATCAGTACAACACGACCATCTATGCGATGGATGATCGCTATCGCGGGGTTTACAACCAGCGGCGCGTGGTGTTTGCGAATGCTGCTGATATGGCGATGCTCGGATTCAAGGCTGGTGATTGGGTCGATATGGAAACCATCTGGGATGATGGGATTGAGCGGCGGGCCGAGCGGTTTTTGCTTGTTGAGTATGATATTCCGCGAGGGTGTCTCGGGGCTTATTATCCGGAGACTAATCCGCTTGTGCCGTTGAATAGCGTTGCTGATGTGTGTAATACGCCGACTTCGAAGTCGATTCCGGTGTTGTTGTGGGCGTCTGCTGCGCCTGCGGCGCGGGCTGCTTAACGTAGGGTTTGTTGGTGTCTGCGACGCTGGTGTGGTTTGCTTTTGTTTGCGCTGGCATCCGCGATTCGTTAGCGTGCTTCAGGCGTCGCCCCTGTGCGGGGCGGCACCTACTTTTCTTTGCCGCCGCAAAGAAAAGTAGGCAAAAGAAAGCGGCTCACACCGCCAG
>NZ_FNDI01000042.1:0-61913 GCF_900100565.1 Paraburkholderia steynii
TGCGTATTTCGGCGAACGTGACCGCCGATTTCGGGAACGTGACCGATTCGGCGGGGTTGGGCGTTGCGCGGTGTTGATTGTAGATTTTCTTGTCAGTTCTGGTCGAGTTCGGGCTCCAGGACGTTGGGTTTTGGGGATGCCTTTCTGAGGGATTCACCGGTGAGCGTGATCCGGTGATGACGCTGCATGAGACGGTCGAGCATTGCGTCGGCGATGGTCTCGTCGCCGATCCATCCATGCCAGTGCTCAATCGGTAACTGGCTGGTGATGATGGTCGCCTTTCCCGCCGAGCGGTCATCGATCATCTCGAGCAGATCGTTTCGGACCATCGCGTCGAGGGGAGCCATTCCCCAATCGTCCAGCAGGAGCACGTCAACGCGGGCGACCTGCAGCAGCCATTTTGTGAAGCCGCCATTGCCGTGCAGAACGCGAAGCTCCTCGCCAAGTCGCGGCACGCGCAGATACAAGGCTGAATGCCCGCGCCGGCAAGCGTATTGGGCCAGGGCGCAAGCGAGCCACGATTTCCCAGCGCCGGTTGGACCGCTGATGAGCAGGCTGTAGCCGGCTTCGACCCAGTCACCGAGCGCGAGACTCGTGAGTGAGCGCGGATCGACGCCACGGCCAGCGCGCGTGTCGAGATCTTCAATGGCGGCTTGCGGATACTTGAGGCGCGCCTGCTTGAGCAGTCGGGTACGACGGCGATCATCACGCCAGCTGGCTTCCCGGTCGACCAGCAGTGACAGGCGTTCCTCGAAGCTCAGGCTGGCCGCACCGGGCTGCGTCAGTTGTTCTTCCAGGCCGTCAGCGAAACCGTCCAGCTTCAGGGTGCGCAGTTGCGTCAGTGTCTGTTGCATCATCATGGTGGATCTTCCTTATTGGTAGTAGCCGGGGCCGCGTACATGCGCGTGGCTCGGGCTGATCCAGTCGGCAGGCGTTGCCACTGCAGCGCGGTCGCGGTTGTTGATCAGGATGTCGCGCACGTGGCGGTAACGGTGCACGCCCAGCTCCAGTGCTAGCGCACAGGCGGCTTCGAGACGTTCGCGGCCATAGCGACGTGAGAGCGAGAGCAATCCGAGGCACGCCCGATAGCCGTGTTCCGGATGGCGTTGCTCCTGCAGCAGCCGGGTAACAAGCGCGCCGGTTGCCGCGCCGATCTGCTGTCCCCAATGAATCAGCCGCTGCGGCGTCCATTCCAGATGAGCGCGGTGCGCCGCCGGCATGTGCTCGACGACGGTGGTGTAGCCGCCTGCGCGGTCGTTGCGTGCGTGGCTGGCGACACGGCGACCGCGATGCAGCAGTTCGACAGCGCCCGCCGTGATGCGCGCATCGAGCTTGAGACCGACAAGCGCGTGCGGCACGCTGTAGCGGTGTTTGTTGATCTCGACGTGATAGTCGATGTGAACCGTCACTGTCTTGAAGCGCGCGAGCTCATAGGGCTGTGCCGGCAGCGGCTGCAGTGCCGGCGCGTCCAGCTGGGCGAATGCGCTGGCGCGACATCCCGGCAGCTTCTGGAACGGCCTCTCATTCAGGTTCCTGAGCAGCGGGCGGATCGCCTCATTGACCGAGTGGACCGACTCAAACCGATGATGACGCAGGCGCGCCATGATCCAGCGTTCGACGACCTGGACCGCAACCTCTACCTTCGGTTTGTCCTGCGGACGATATACGCGTGCAGGAAGGAATGACGTGCCGTAGTGACGCGCAAAGTCCAGCACGGTGTCGCCGGCGCGAGGTTCATAGCGATCGGGATCGGCAATCATCGCGCGCGGGTTATCCGGCACGATCAGCTGCGGCACGCCGCCATAGAAGGTCAGCGCACGTGCGATGCCGCCCAGCCAGTCCTCCATCGTTTCGGCCGGCGTCGCACAGGCGAATGTGTAGCTCGATGCGCCCATGGCCGCCACGAAGATGTGCGCGCGGCGTCCAGTCGTCAGCGGCAACGTGGGGCCGGCGAAGTCGACAAACAGCTTCTCGCCGGCGCGGTGAATCTGACGCATCGAGCGCTTCAGGCGTTTCGTGAACGCCTTGTAGTGCTCGCAGAACTGCGTATAGCGGTAGGTCTGCCGGTCCGCGAACTCGGCCTGGTACTCCTCCCACAGCAACGTCAGCGTCATGCCCTTGCGACGCAGCTCCTGATGGATGCGTCCGTAGTCGGGCTGGGCGTAGCCTGCCGGCCCGGTGGGTTTGCCGAGAAGCCGCCGCTCGAGTTCGCCTTCATCCATATCGCAGGCGCTTGCCCAGTCCAGCCCGGCGGCACCGGCCAGTCCGATGTACTTCGTGACCACGCCCTTGGATATGCCCAGTGACGCGGCGATCCGATCGTGCGAGAAACCGCCGTCGAATTTAAGTCGTATAACGTCCTTGATCATGCGCATGTTCATCCGGTGCGCGGGCATGCTCTCTCCGGCAAAAGCCGGCGAGCATAGCCCGCGTAGTTGATGTCATGCGCAACGCCAATCCTGCCTTCCGGTCCGCTCGGTCACGTTCCCGAAATGCCCGGTCACGTTGCCGAAATCGCCGGTCACCATCCCGAAACGGCCGGTCACGTTCGTCCGAAATACGCAGTTGCACAGCCGGATATGTGTTGAGAGCCGGCTATTGCGCCCAATCAGGATGCGATCGACTACCGTGTCAACGCAACTGCCACGTTGCTCGAAGGGATGCTACAGGTCGTCTACGCGTGGCAAAACGAACTGGCAAAAACCATGAATACTCGTTCAGTTCAGAACATGGTCCGCATTCCTGTACCGGTTGCGCAGGGGTCGGCCGACGATTACCGCAGAAGCATCGACCTGATGATGCAGGTCTGGGAGCGTTGGATGCCGTGGCTTGCGCCGCCGGCGCTGATCGGTCTCGGTTCGGTATGCCGTCGGCATCTGACTGACCCACGACCCGGTCTCTTCGCGATTCTTGAAGGGCTAGAGGGACATCTGCCGCCCGGTGCGCGTCTTCATCTCTTCGGAGTGAAAGGGCAAGCGCTGGAGCGGGTGAAGATGTACGACTGGGTGGCAAGCGTTGACTCGATGGCCGCCGACTTCGCTGCGCGCGTGAAGGCTCGAAAGGCCGGGGTGTCAAATACGATCGCCCACCGTATTTGCGGAGGTCGACCGTTGGATGGAGTCGGCGCGTCGCGTCTGCCGCCGGCGATCAATTTCGGCTTCCTTCGCCGTTTGCAACCTTTCTACAGCCTGCGCGTTCTTCGGAACCGCGGGTTTTTTCATTTTCTCCATGCTTCGTATCTCGTAATGCGCTTGAAAATCGAGCTTGTTACGAGAGAGAACGCGTTTGGCGCTCCTTTCCAGTGTAACCCGCGTAGAACCGCGTTTAACAGAAGGTGCGAGTCGGGGCCTCGTCCTCCAACCGCTGCATCGATTTTTCCGAGGAGGTGAAGGTGTCGCGTTCGGGAAAGCGACTGGTCGCCTCGGTGACGCGCAGGGAACCCAAGCACGCCAAAATCCTCACCGGGCGAAATTCCGCCACCTTCAGTCCTTGCTTTTCTGTTTTCCTTACCTTAAAGTAAGGAGCATTGGAGGTGCCACGATGACAGCAGCAACTATCACTTCGAAGGGCCAGGTCACGATCCCCGTGGACGTGCGCAATCAGCTTGGCCTGAAGGCCGGCGACCGGATCGAATTCAGCCTCAACGAGGCAACGGGTCGGTATGAGGTCTACCCGGCCACGCGCTCGCTTGCGTCCCTCAAGGGCATCGTGAAGAAGCCCGTGAAACCGGTGTCCGTTGAGGACATGAACCGGGCCATCGCCGAGCAGGGGGCATCCGCGCGATGATCGGACTGGATACGAACGTGCTGGTCCGTTACTTCGCACAGGACGACGCCGTGCAGTCGAAGAAGGCTACGGCGCTGATGGATTCACTGTCCGCCGAACGGCCGGGTTACGTTTCGCAGGTCGCACTGGTTGAGGTCGTGTGGGTGCTCGGGCGGTGCTACGGCGTCGAGCGCGAGCAGATGAAGGACATCATCGAGTCGATGATCGGTACCAAGGAACTGGTCGTTGAAGCTGCTGACACGGTGCGAAAGGCGCTTCGCGTTTTCGTGGCATCCGCGAAGGCGGATTTCGCGGACTGCATGATCGAGCGTTCAGGGTACGATGCCGAGTGCGAGTACACGGCAACTTTCGATGTGACGGCCTCGAAGGTCGCAGGGATGCAGTTGCTTAAGTAATCACGGCACAAGCCGATAAACTGGAAAACAAAAGGCGTGAAAGCAGGCTGGCCAGTTGCCGGCAACAAGTGAGAGAGCATGATCAAACGCTACAAGGTTTTGACTGGCGGTGGGAATAGCGCAACCGAGGCTGCCGTTCAACTATCCGAGCGGGTGAACCACGCCATTGCGGAGGGCTGGGACCGATCGGCGGTTTGATAGCGGTGCCCGATGTTTCAAGCCCGCAGACAAAGTTCGTTGAGTTTGCCCAAGCGATGACGAAACATCACTGACGGCGCTTAGAAGCCGGTTGATCGTTGCCCGGCCAGTTGGGCAACCGCGAACCGGCTCACAGGACACAGGAAAACACGGCCGCAGCCTCACGCGACATGTAGCCCGAAGCAACACGGAGGAAACGGAGAAAACCAGAACCGATTCACGTACCGCGCCTGCTACCAATACAACGGACCTTCACACGCTGATCCGTTCCGTACGGAGAAGACAAAGGATGAAGTGGCCGTCGCGCTTGCGCGCTTCCCGAGTGATTTGAAGCACGTCCTCGACCGGGATGCCACGGTCGAAGCGCCGCAGGATCAGCCCGATGTGAACTCGCGCATTGTCACTGTGGTGACGTTCGCAGACGAACGGTCGATCGACGAAGTCGTTAAGAAATGTCTAAATAGCCTCGATCTTTTTGGTCAAAAGCTTTGAACGCTGCACTGGAAAACGGGAACGGGCGATTTTGATGGGGCAAGCAAAACAGCGTGGTACGAAAGAGCAGCGCGTCGCACAAGCGAAGGCAAAGACGGACGCGCTGCGCCCGGAAAAGCTGGTGTGTGGTGCTTGCAAAACGGAGTTCACCGACTTTGACGCAATGGATACTCGAAACATGCGGGGCATCCGTGCTGCATTTGGCGGCATCTGCCCATCATGCGGTGAAACCGTGCTCGCGTTCAGCGGCGAACGGGATGCCGTTGCAGACGCGATGATCGCATGGCAGGACGCAATGGGGAGTGACGGCAAGCTCGGAATGCAGTCTCGCGCGGGCCAGCACATTCCCTTCGAAGACTAGGGAAGACATAACGTGAGCGCATCAAAACAGATATCCGTCCGCGTTTGCTACTTTCCCTTTGATTGGCGAGTCTTGGCTGCTTTTTTGCGCCGCCCTGAATGTCCAAATGCACTATCGAAAACGTGTTCCTGGACTGGGATTGGGACCGGACAGCCGATATTCACTTCACCGGGATGCGCCTCGTCATACTGCCAGGCAGCAGGAATCTGGTCGGCGCGGCGCATGCCATATGACTTCGGGTCTTCGATGACCATGTCGAGCTGACCGGCGATCTCATTTCTCACGCATTCGTCGTCGCTCGCCTCAAAAGGAATCCACGACTGC
The DNA here is from genome assembly GCF_900100565.1 of Paraburkholderia steynii. NCBI lineage: Bacteria > Pseudomonadati > Pseudomonadota > Betaproteobacteria > Burkholderiales > Burkholderiaceae > Paraburkholderia > Paraburkholderia steynii. Next base: position 5,557 of record NZ_FNDI01000042.1, read on the forward strand.
TCGACGAATTGGTGAAGGATAACGATTTTCCGGTCTTGGACATCGATCGCAAGGCGTATCGCGAGATAGGGTTCGGATGGCCACGGCGACTCCCATCGCCCGATAATCAGGTTGTTCATCGCTTTCTTTAGTTGACCACTGATTCCTGAAAATAGCCGATCCTTTAGGAACGCAAGACGTCGACCAGTTCGGTGAGTCTTTCCAGGAGAGTGCTTGGTTACGGCGACTACGATCGTCAATGGACGTGATGCCACGCCTTCTCGATCGGTCCAAAGACAACCGGGACGAAGTCATGGCCATCGAAGGAAGCGAGACGATCATCGTTAGGATAGGATACTGCAGCAGGTGCAAAGATTATTTCCAGCAGGCGCTTGCTGAATCGCCCGCTCGACGAGACTTCTGACATTACCTCTTCCTCCAGCCGATGCAGCCGATTCCAAGTCAGGATTCCCTTTGCACGATGCCGCTCAACGACGCGCGGCACGATCTCCTGGACGGCGGCCTCCGCATCAAACAGGATGTTGTAGTTCGACATTGATGAATATTCCACGCCAAATCGAACGTGAATTCCACGCGAAAGCGAACATGAATTCCACGGCAAAACGAACGCCGATTCCACGGTAAAACGAACAGGGATTCCACGCGAAAGCGAACAGCAAGGCGCTGTAGCAGCGACGCGGGTCAACGATGGCACGCTCGACGTTTTTGTCGAGAGTGCCGGATGGCAAACATCAGGTTGACCATGCGTAAAATTCGAGAAGTCCTTCGGCTGCACCTCGAGTGCGACCGCACCCATCGGGAAATCGCCGATGCGATCGGCACGTCGACCTCCACGGTGTGGCAATACCTGCATCGGGCAAAGCTGGCAGGGCTGCAGTGGCCCCTGCCGGCACCACTGGCAAACGACGACGCCGCACTCGAAGCCCGGCTGTATCCGCCGCCGGCGCCACGCGAGCTGCCGCGAGGCATGCCGCACTGGCCGACGATACATCGAGAGATCGGCAAACCGGGCGTGACGCTGGACTTGCTGTGGCAGGAATACAGGGCCCAGCATCCGGAGGGCTACGGCTATAGCTGGTTCTGCCGAGCCTATCAGGAATGGGCGCAGCGGCTGCCGGTCACGCTGCGGCAAACGCACATGCCGGGGCAGAAGCTGTTCGTCGATTACTCCGGCAAGAAGCTCGGCATCATCAATCCCGACACGGGTGAGATCCGCGAGGCTGAGCTGTTCGTTGCGGCGCTCGGCGTGTCCGGCTACACATTCGCCGAGTTGACGTGGACGCAGCAGCTGCCCGACTGGATCGGCTCGCATGTGCGCGCCTTTGCGTTTTACAACGGCGCAGTCGAGATTCTTGTGCCCGACAACCTGAAGTCCGGCGTGCACAAGGCCAACTTCTACGAACCGCAGATCAACCCGACCTACCAGGAGATGGCCAGGCATTACTCCACTGCCATCATCCCTGCGCGCCCGAGAAAACCCCGTGACAAGCCGAAAGCCGAGCTCTCGGTACTCCTGGTCCAGCGATGGATTCTCGCGCGCTTGCGAAACCAGCGCTTCTTTAGCCTCGATGAGGCCAACCGGGCTGTCGCCGCGTTGCTGGTCGATCTGAACAACCGGCCCTTCAAGAAGCTGCCTGGCTCGCGCCGTAGCGTCTTCGACGAAATCGATCGGCCAGCGCTGCGCCCGCTTCCAGACAAACCCTACCAGTACGCGGAGTGGATCGTCGCTCGCGTGGGGCCGGACTATCACGTCGAAGTAGACCAGCACTACTACTCCGTGTCGTACCGTTATGCACGCGAGCAAGTCGATGTGCGCGTCACGGCCAATACCGTCGAGATATTCCATCGTGGCCAGCGCATTGCCGCGCACGGCAAGAGTTCCCGCCGTCGTTTCCACACCACCATCGACACGCACATGCCGCCGGAACATCAGGCCGTCGTGAAGGGCTGTGACCCGCAGCGGCTGGCCAACTGGGCCGCCGACATTGGCCCGCACACCGCCGCCGTCATCCAGCACCTGCTGGGCGCGCGCAAGCATCCGCAGCAGGCATACCGCGCCTGTCTGGGCGTGCTGCGCATGGGCAAGGACTACGGGCGCGAACGGCTCGAGGCTGCCTGCCGCCGTGCCATCGATCTGAAAGCGCCGAACTACAAGTTTATTGCCTCGACGCTGAAGAACGGCCTGGACCGGGAGCCAGAAACGGCTACGGTCCAGGCCGACCTGCCGCTCATGCACGCCAACGTGCGCGGGCCTTCCTACTATCACTGAAATCAAGAAGGAATTTTATGCTTCATCATCCGACCATCGACAAACTGCATGCACTGCGCCTGAGCGGCATGGCCGCCGCCCTTGCCGAACAGCAGGCTCAGGAGGGCATTGACCGGCTTGGCTTCGAAGAGCGCCTCGGCCTGCTGGTCGAGCGCGAAGCCAGCCAACGGGAATCGCGACAGACGGCTGCGCGCCTGCGGCGCGCGAAACTGAAGTTCTCCAGCGCTTCGCCGGAGGACATCGACTACCGAACTGCCCGCGGACTTGATCGCGCGCTCACCGCGCGGCTGCTGACCTGTGAGTGGATTCGGGAGCGCCAGAATCTGATCCTGGTCGCGCCGACCGGCCTCGGCAAGAGCTGGCTGGGTTGCGCCTTCGCCGTTCAAGCTTGCAGGCAGGGCTTCTCTGCCTGTTACCTGCGCGTGCCAAAGCTCAGTGAAGAACTGGCCATCGCGCACGGCAGTGGCCGTTACGCACGCTGGCTTGCGCAACTCGCCAAGACAGATCTCGTGATCCTCGACGACCTGGCGATGACGCCGCTGAGCGACTCGGCGCGGCGTGATCTGCTTGAGGTCCTCGATGACCGTCACGGCAACCGATCTACGCTGGCCACAAGCCAGCTGTCCGTGGACCTCTGGCATGACGCAATTGGCGAACCGACGGTCGCGGACGCGATCCTCGACCGGCTGGTGCACAACGCTCATCGCATCACGCTTGCCGGCGAATCGATGCGCAAGACACGGAGTCAGTTGACCGCGAAGTAGCAGTCCGAGTAAAAAGGCAAAACACCCGCGTCGCTGCATCCTGTTTGTTCGCGATGGCGTGGAATCGCTGTTCGCTTTGCAGTGGAATCGGCGTTCGCTTTACTGTGGAATGGCTGTTCGATTTGCGTGGAATACGCAGGGATGTGTGTCCGGCGCGGGCTGGTTGACGTCCAACGGCCTGTCCTGGAAAGAAATAAAACTATCAGCGAGGAAGCGGCATTCATGGCCCATTCCGAGATTTACCGGTTCTCCTACACCCGATCAGCGGGAATGAAACGTACATACGATGTGACTGTCAATCTCGTACGCCGGGATTCGGGCGTGTTTGCCTACGAGGCATGGGTGCATGCACCATGCGGGGATATTCAAGGGTAATGGTCTGGTCTTTCCGCTTGTTTCCCGGACGACCGAACAGGCGGTGGCCGAAGCTCGGGCGCGCATCGAAGATCACATCGAGGATCTGCTTGGCGTTCTGGAATGATGCAGAGGCCGGCCGGTGCGATCGGCTTCGCGTTGTGTACCGGATTGTGATGGAAGCCGGTTAAGCGCGGTCGGATAGCACGGGGGCTACCGAGACCTCGCCGACTCCGCTCGACCCGGCCGGACACGTCCGGCGATCCCGTCGTGCCAGCGGCCGGAAATGCGGGAGATCACGTGAAGCGTGTCTATATCTACCACGCCGTGCAAATCGAGGTCAGCGTCGAGATCGATACCAGCGGCGAGCGTTCCGTCACGCCGGGATATGGGTCAGGCTATGTCGCTGTCGAGAGGATCACCCGAGCTGGTTTGCCCGCTTCGCCAGCCGCTCCCCTGCGGCTGGGAGCGGCGGATAGGAGACCTTTTCTGAATGAGGTCGACGCCCTGATGGGTGGCTATTCTGCCGGGCGTCGCATGAACGAGGATCTGGAGGGCAGCGGCTAGCGGGAGTGACGTGAAGGCGTCAACGCATTCCCGCAGCGCCGCCCGGGCAACTGTTGCCATGCGCCCGTATGGGAACAGTCGGCTGCAGACGGCGACCGTCATGTATCGGGTAACTCTGATGAACCGTGAGTCCGGGAAGGGACGCGTGATGGCTTGGGATCATGGTGATGTTGTCACCAGCTCCTCTGAAAGGTCCAGCCCCGGGCATTCCTAAAGCAGGGGGCGGCAACGAGGGCGATCGACGCAGTGAAACCGGCTTTACAGATGCCGGATGGAACCCGCGCTATGGAGGATAGGGTCTGTGTGGGGAGATCGGGTATCGGAGCCAGAACGGCTTTGTTATCGGCCTGGCTCATCCATCGGTTCTTGCGACGGGTTGTGAAGTAAATGATGGTACATCCGCTCGAACTCCAGGATGCCTGCCGGCCTCTGGAACAGGTAACCCTGTGCATACCTGATGCCGATTTCCTTCAGCGCGTCGCGTTGCCCGGGTTCCTCGACACCTTCTGCGACCACGGTCAGGTGAAGCTTGTCTGCAAGATAGGTGATTCCCTCAACCAGCTGTCGGCCGTGACCGGCTATTCCGATGATGAACTGCCGGTCGATCTTGATGTAGTCGAACGGAAAACGTTGCAACAGGGCGAGGTTACTGTTATCCGTGCCGAAAACATCGACAGCGTACTTCACGCCATAGCGCCTGAGGCTCGTCAGGTTCCCGTGGCTGGCGGCCAGGCCGTTGAGCAGTCCGCGCTCGGTGATCTCGAGCACAACCTGGAAGCGCGTGGGCCGATGTCTGAGAGTCGAAGCGATGTCATGCGGAAAGCAGTGCATTTCAATATGCTTCGGTGCGAGATTCACGTTGACCCTGAAGCCGTCCGGAAAATTGCAGGACTCCAGTTCTGTGAGTGCCGTCGCCAGTACGAAATCGGTCAGCGGCGCAATGACAGAAGTTGTCTCTATCTCGCCGATGAATGTACCCGGCATGATCAGACCCAGCCGCGGATGCCGCCAGCGCAGCAGCGCCTCGGCACCCGTCCACGCCCCCGTTTCCAGGTCGACGATCGCCTGATACTCCACGTAAAATTCATTGCGCCGCAGGCCTGCACGAACCTGTCTTTCCAGTCGCTGACGCGGCGTGAAACCCGCGTGATACCCGCCAATCGGCACCGCACAGGCAGTGAGTGCCGGCCAGTAACGCAAAGATTTCGGTCAGGATGAGATCTGCTCGTAGCCGCGCGGCGTCTGCTTCCACCCGGACGAGGATCTCACTCATGTCTGGCGCATGTGCATCGGTTTTCACGAACCGGCCGTCGCTCGTGATTGTGCCGCCCGTCCCATCTGAGACCGACGCGCTCCTTGCACCCGACGTCCTGGCGCGCGCGAGAATGTCTGCGATGTAGGCGCCCTCTACGACGTACAGGATGCCGCGTCGGTTGTCGACCGGTGCATAGATCACCATGACAGGCACGTCCGGCATCATCGGGGTTCCGGCCAGCAGGGTGATCTGTTGCATGCATGGACTGGATCAGTCGGGACATGCGACGGAAGACGGCGGTGACCCACTCCCCACAGGACAGGATACGCCGGGCGGCTTGAATGTCATTGGGTGGCAAAACGAGTCGAACGTGCGACCTGTTTGTTGTTTAATCTCATCCGCACGTCCATCCTTGCACGCGTATTCACCTGCTATGTAGCCGTCACACGGTTGCGGCCATGACGCTTCGCGTGGTAGAGCCGCTGGTCGGCGGTACGAAGAAGGGCATCGATCGTGTCGCCATCACTGCCGAACTGGGAGATGCCGATACTGACCGTGATGGAAACCTTGCGTCCGGTTTCACCCGCGAATGTGGTGCCGGCAGTCGCCGCGCGGATACGCTCGCCGATCGCGAGGGCAGCATCTAGCGACGTGCGGGACAGCAGCACCATGAACTCCTCACCGCCAACCCGAGCGACGCCATTGTATGGCCGGATCGCGTCGAGGCATGCCTGTACAAATCCCTGCAGGACTGTGTCACCGACCTGATGCCCATAGGCGTCGTTAACCCATTTGAAGTTATCGAGATCAAGTGCGAGCAGGGAAAACGGGACACCGTCTCTCCGGGCGCGTGCAACTTCTGCTTCGACACGTTCGATAAAATGACGCCGGTTCGCCGCTCCCGTCAACGGGTCGGTCGCTGCCAGATGCTCGAGCTTCTGGTTAGTGCGCTGCAGTTCCTGCAACGCGCTTTCCGTGCGCGCCATCGCCTCGGCGAGCCGCGCTGTCAATTCCTCATGACTGTAGATCGTGGCGAATGACCGGGTCGTGAGAAAGGCCTGGGCGACGCCATAACTGAGCAGAAAGAATCCGCTGGCGAAGATGACATGTGCCAGCCACCACATGTGGTTCCACGGGCTTCCCAGAAGAAACGCAAGCGACGACAGCGCAAACGACGTCACCGAGATGCCGTAGATCACCATCAGCGGGGAACGGATCCGGCGCAACATCAGGACGGCGACATTCAGTACTGAGAGAGTGAGCGCGGTGCTCTCCATGAGTCGCAGCGGAGCAATGCCGGCAAACCTCGAGGTCGCCAGAAGTGCGACCAGGACGTCCACGACAAGGAAGATGATAGTCCAGGTCAGCCAGTATCTTCTACCCACGCGCCGGCCGGCGGGGTCTGCAGGTTGCCGGTACGATAACAGCGCGACCAGCAGCAAAACCGACATTGCCAGCCGCGACGCCGGCCCGTACGCGAGGAAGAGCCAGATGTCGTGATGCGCGAATCCCGTGAACGCTCCATGCAGCGCGTAGATCAGGACGAACCCGAAGAAGCCTAGCATCATCCATCGCAGCAATGGCTCACCGGAAGAGCGGTAACACTGCCACGTCACATACGTGACAAAGAGACCCTCAAGCGTCGCCACCGCGATAGCAATTTCATGAAACGCGTGATTCTCGAATTTGAGCGTCCGGTCCTGAAAGAAGTACAGGTAGCCGATCAGATAAGCAGGAACGAGCGCGAAGGCCACGAGTACCAGCCTCGCATAGCTCTGTGTAATCAAACGGATGAGCGCAAACGGCTCTTCTGTCTGCATCGCAGTAGTCACGCGCATGGTCCGCACCCCGAGGTGATTTATTGACGCGATCACTCGCCATACATTGATGTGTCACGTCGCCCTGGCCATTTGCGCGAGGCCACGTCTGCGGATGTTGCGCAGATGGATGTCGGATCGCCGCGTGCAACTCAGCCAGGGTAGCCGAAGTTTTACCAAAAAGTCCGGGCAAAAATCCCTATCCTGTTTGATAGGTTCTGGATCCGTCGTGACCTTGTAAATTCGTGCTGATGGCAGTTTGAAAAATGCTGCCGAAAGGGTCGAACAGATGACGTGCAGGATCCATTCTTTCTTCACCAGGTTTGCCGCATTTGTCGCCTGTGCATGTCCTCTTGGGGTGATGGCAGAGGGCGGCACATCGGCGTTGGCTGCCACGAGTGGATCACGACCACCGTCATCCGCAGTCGTCGCGACCGTCAACGATGAGATCATCACGCAAGCGGACCTCGATAACGCGGTTGCCGTGTCCGGTGCGCGCGACACGACTGTCTTGCGCCGCACGCTCAGGCACCGCCTCATCGCAATGGAATTATTGCGGCAGGCTGCGGAGAAACCGCGGCATGTCAATGCGACGCGGGGTATCCGGCAAGCGTCTGAAGCGAGTGGAACCATCGAAGTTATCCGGCAGTACCTGCGCGATACGGTGCGTCCCTCGGCAGTGACCGAGGCCGATGTCTGGGCTCGCTATGCGCAGGTCATGAAAAGCCTGGAGACGAGCATGCAAAGATCGACGGTTTCCGCAGAGACCGCTGATCGTCCGCTAACGGCCGGCCGGCTGACTTCATTCGCTCGCCGCGCCGCGCCGGACGGGGATTTGGTGGCGCCGCAAGCAAACAGCGAAGTCAGACGGAACGTATCGCCGCCGGTCAACCCGTCAACGCCTGTATCTTTTGCGAACACCGCGCCCAATACACCCGCCAAACAAGGCAATGATCAGCGATTGCGCGAGCCCGGTGCGACTGGAGACAGGCGGATTCCCAGCTTTGAAACATTGCGCGACAGCATCCGGACGCAACTGGAAACGGAGCGGCTGGATGAAGCCATTCGCACCGTCGTCGATGACCTGATGACGCAGGCCGACATCAGCGAATAAGGATTGAACGTAACGATTGAACTGGGCGATGCGCCACAGGAAGGGATGCGATGCAATGAGCATTCGTCCAGACGTCGTTTGCGTTGCCAAACGAGGCATTCGAGAGTTTCCGGACATGGCGCGAACATCGCGAAACGCGCCAGCGCGCTGTTTTGTACGCCCACGAGGCCACGGCTGGACGGATCAACGACGGGATATATTGGACGACCCGAGCCTGGATAGTTGCCCGACGCCCTCATGGACGCAGAAGCCCCGAAGAACGGAGCATGCAAGTTTCACACTCCGCGCGGGCACGTCATCAAGCGCCATACCGACGCCGGCCTCGCATGTTGCGCGAGCCATTCCCAGGCGTGATGTCGGAAAGTGGAATGTTCCATTGCCACCCTGTTGAGCCTCATATCTTCTCGCCAAAATATCATCGGGTGTCAGTCTATCGCGATTCGTCTTCGCAAAGACCTCGGATCCAATGCATGAGCTTTGTGGCACAATCAGCTGAGATCGTTACTCGAGTGAGCCTATGCCGACACGTGAGTTACCGACAATTTCCCTTCGGATAAAGGCTGGCGAGATGTTGACGGATGGACATGATGTGGCGCATGTCGCGCGAGCACTCGATCTTTCCGAGAATACGGTCCGGAAGTATCGAGCCATTGTCGAACGCGAAGGAATTGCAGGCCTTCGGATGCTCCCCTTGGGGGGCAGGCGATCGGCTCTTGATGGAAAGGCGAGGGCGAAGCTCACCGAGGCGCTCGCACGTCGGCCTCGAGACTACGCGGTCGATTGTGAGCGTTGGACGATCGGTGCCGTCGGACAGCTAATCCAGCGAGAGTTCGGGTTATCCTTTTCGCGTGTTTATGTGCGGCAACTCATCATTGATCTCGGATTCGGTGACCGGTTGCGCACTATCAATCTGTCGAACGTACCCGGCAAGCCACCCAAGCTCGAGGCCGAAGGTTTTGTCTGGCTCCTCGCTGTGCTGAAACAGTCTCCGCGTGTATGTGGTATCGATGCCGAACGTTGGACAAATGCTCGATTGCGGCTGGCTGTGGAGGCACGGTACGGAGTCAGCTATTCGCACTCGCATATGTGGAAAATCATCTCGGAGCACGGCCTGTCATCGCTGGTCAGTCGTGGCCGCAAATCACCGACCGATAGAGCGAACGCGGCGACGGTAGGTAACGCCACAGAACTCTGATGCGAACTGAGGTACCATCCTGCGTTGTCCCTTGACGAAGAATAAGGCCGAAATGTGTTCACCGGTGGATTGCGTCACATCGAGCATCCGTTTGAAACTGACTCTGTTGAAAAAGCGCTGAGGCAATGGTATGCCGAAATCGGGCTCGAGAATCTTGAGACGTGACGGGCCGGTTGGTCAGGCCAGAACATCTGGCCGCACAGGCCTCTTTCGGGAATTCAGGCGCCGCCGTGAACAATGAGGTTCCGACGTGTTTAACGCTTCTCTGTCGTGACTCCGCGACTCGTCCACTTTGGCATCTCTTGCCATCTAACGGGAGTCGTCCATCATCAGAGGCCGGGAGCGGGCGACGGTGAAGTTTGCCGGATGGCCAGAGCTTCACGATTCGTCGACAAATCGCACCGTCAGGTTGACTAAGACGCAGCGTCCCAACCGCAGGCGGCGCAAGATCCGCCGGCCCGACAGCGCGCCACCGGCGGCCGGCTTCGCCGGCGAACTCAGCCTTGTTGCGCAAAGATCTTCCAGGTCTTTTTCTGCGTTGCGGTGTCGGCCGTTTCATGCACCGGGCAGTCCAGCCGCAAGTCCGTATCCGCCATCGACAGATCGAGCAGTTCGCAATGGTGCGGTGTCTTCTTCGGATTCTTGCCAGGTTCGAAGTGCACGCACGTCACGCACATCCGGTGCGGCGGAATATGATCCTGCATCTCGAGCTGGCGCACGGTCTTCAGCAGCGTGCGGTAGAAAGTCGATTGCTCTTCGTCGCGCAGCGTGCCGACTGCCTTCGCGAGGAAGTCCGGCCATTGCGCGGCACGCTTGGCCGCGGTGCGCCCGCGTGCCGTCAGACGCACGGCAAGTGCGCGTCCGTCATCGAGTGCGCGGCGCTTTTCCACGAGGCCCTTGGTTTCCAGTGTGCTCACGGCATCGCTCGTGGTCGCGGCTGTCAAGGCGGTTTCGCGTGCGATCTCACCGAGCCGCATCGGCCCCTTGCGCTGCATCAGCAGCACGAGGATTTCGCCCTGGGTAGGCGTCAGACCCGCGCCTTCCGCCCATTCCCATGCCTGGCTCCGCATCGCCGTGCTGAGTCGCAGCAGGCTGTGGGTCACCCGCCCGGTTGCCTGCTCTCCATATACGCTTTCGCTCATAGTCTTTCGTTGGTTGTTGACAGTCAGTCTGTGGGGCAGCGTAGCCGGGACACAGACACGCCGATTCCTGCTATCTCAAAAATATCCCGTGGTTCCGGCCCGTCCCGCGGGAATCCCAACTCTCCGAGTTTCGCCAAGAGCGTCTGCCTTCAGGCAAGCGGCTTTCCGTAACCGCCGCGGCGAAAAACGACATTCTATGCGAGAGCAGCGAATCGTACAGCTAATTATCCCGCAATCTGTTGATAACCGCAGGATACAAAGATCGAAGGGAAAGGAATGTCGACGCGCAAATCGTGCAACCCGGATTCGCGGTGCTGCGGATTCGTCCGCCCGTGTCTGGCATGCATTGCTGCCTGGCGACGAACACGAGGCGGCATTTTCCCCAGGCTGTTGTGGAGCTTACGGCCGGTCTCCGCATCGCCGCGCAATAAATCCCATCGGCAACTGATGAGGAATGCATGAAACTGGTCTTTTTGGACGAGTCGGGTATCGCCTTCCAGTTGGGCGCGGTGGCGGCTGGGGGCCAGGCAGCCACGCTCGCGGCGCGATGGTCCCCGATGGGCTTCAGGTCACATCTGACGGCACGCGTGCAGGGAGCGGGGGCTGCAGCCCGGCGCCCGGGCGAGTAATCAGGTGCCCTGCCGTGACGCCCTGAAATGTATGGCCGGCAGCGTCGCGGCGAAAGGCGCATGGCGGGGATGGTAACCGGCATGTTGCCCGATGTTTGGCCGTCTTGAGCCGGATAACGATCCAGTCCTGTAGCATCTGGGTGCTTGCATGGTACCTGCGCGGCGTGACAACGGGCGTCTCGTCGCCATCAAGCCAACGGCGAATCGTGACGAGGCCTGCGGAGCGTGCATGTGATGAGCGCGCGCCGAGCAGCGCGATGATCAACTGGCCATCTGGCATGTTGACGTCGACCACGATGCATCGTCCAGCCTCGCGCGTGTAGCCGGTTTTCGCGATCCGAACGTCCCAGTCTGACTGCAGGACGACCGGGTCGGTGTTGTGATAGAACCTCGTTCTGCTGCCGACGACTTCTTCGTAACGCGGGAGCGTCGCAAATGAACCGATCACCGGATAGTGCGACGCGGCAGCCGCCATTTTCACTACGTCACGCGCGGTAGCTTGTCCCGCGAAAGTCCGGTCGGATCGTCGAAGTGTGTGTTAGCCATGTGCAATGCGGGTGCCTTATTGTTCATCGTCTGGATGGCGACCGAGGCTCCTGGTTCAAATGTCTGCTCGACGACCGATCGGTTCCACTCCAATGGATGCCGCCGGTTCTGTCGCTGGGCCGGCAATTCGACTGTCTGAGACACTGTGTCCATTCTCCGCAGTTTGTGGACACTGTCGGTCACTCGTGCCCGTCGCGGCTGATGATTGCATCTTCTAGGTAGAACGAGGCAACGGTACAGATCGAGCGCTTACACTCGGGCGGCTTGACCTTACGTTACAGCTCGATGCCGAGCACGGCGTTTTGCAATACCGTGCGCCACGGCATCAGCAGGTCCTTTTGCAGCATGTAGGCGATGCGGCCCGTGCTGCCGTCCTCGCATATAGGTCAGCACGATTGCGCTCGTGCTGTCGACCTTGCCGAAAATATCGGCGTGTGCGGACTGCGCCAGAACCGGACCGAGCACGACGGCTGACAGAACAGATGGCGCGGATGCTGTAGGTGCCGGTCGTGTCGCTGCATGCACGCGCATGATGGATCTCCGCTCGTGCTCTGATTGTGGTGCGCAGTCCAGATGGCGGCAATGGGGCGATCTCCCCTTTTTCTGCGGGGAACGCGGAGGGCTTTCACCCACTGTACAGAAACGTTACAGGTGAGGCGGCTGCGGCGAGGGCGAATTCGTCGGGTGTTTCGGCGTGCAGGCACGCGCAAAGAAGGAATCGCAAAGCGGAGCATGCCGTGGGGGTGAAAACTGCCGGATAACTCATGCTTCACTGCGGAACGGGACTTTTTCCAAAGTATTACGGGCACGCGAAACGGAAAGAAACCGATCAGGAATGAAACATTTTTGCGTGCAAAAATTACCGATCTTTGACAGTTTTTAAGTGGCCGGGCATGCCTACAGGTTTTGCGAGGATGGCAAGCTCCTTGCTGCTTCTGAGCCGGGCGCAGGCCTGGTAGGGTTTCACCGCTATGCGTTAGCATAACGAAATATATACGTAATGTTAAAGAAAGTAACAATCGAAAGAAGAAGAATTTTGTGCTCGCCATGTTATGGCATGCACACTCACGACACGAGGAGCCGACCGTGAACATCAAACATCGCGTGATCATCGCAGAGGACCACGACCTGCTGCGCAACGGGTTGCGCTCGATGCTGTCGGCGCAAAGCGAATATGAAGTCGTGGGCGAGGCGCGTGACGGGACGGAAGCGTGTCAGCTCGCCATGTCGCTGGCACCTGACCTGATCCTGATGGATCTGTCGATGCGCGGCATGAACGGCATCGACGCGACGGCGGCAATCAAGCGTCGCTCGCCGCTCGTGCATATCATCGCGTTGACCGTGCATCAGAGCGAGGAATATGTGCGCGAGGCGTTGCGCGCGGGTGTCGACGGTTACGTGCTGAAGGACGTGTCGTTCGACGAACTGCTCTTCGCGATGCGCACGGTCATGCAGGGCAAGAAGCATCTGAGCGCGGACGTCTATGGCTTCATGGTCGATTCGTTCGTGACGGGGCGCGAGATCGCGGCGTCGAAGAAGGCATGGGACCTCTTGACGGCCCGCGAACGCAGCGTGTTGAAGCTGATTGCGGAAGGGCGGACCAACCGGCAGGTGGGCCAGTATCTGAACCTGAGTCCGAAGACGATCGAGAAGTATCGCGCGAGCGTGATGCACAAGCTTGCGATCGAGAACGTGACGGAACTCGTGCTCGCGGCGATCAGCATGGGCCTGCTGACTTCACTCGCGTCGAAATGCGCGGAGCCGGAGACGGACGACGGGCTGTATCGTTTGCCCGTTGCAGGCGCGCAGGTGGACAGCCCGGCGGGCGAAGCGGAGAACGGCGCGTTGCCGCGCATGAGCGACACGGCGGCGGCCTAGCGGGGAAATGCGGCGCGTGAGTGGCGAATGTTGAGCGGAAGACCGCGCGACTCACGACGCTTTGTTCGCGGACGCGCAAAGGAGCGCCGCGGGCAATGCTCACGGTCACGGAGAAGCTTGCTGCGAGAATCGCGCTGTTACCTCACACGCGGTCCTGCCGGATGCGCACGCGCTGCGCAATCCGCGCAGACACCCCGCAAAGCCAGCGTTTTGCCGACGACGCGCAAGCCGAACTCCTTCGCGATGGCGGCGCGCCGCCGATTAATCGTCACGTCGGAGAATTCTTCGACGCGGCCACACAAGACGCAAACCAGATGATCGTGCGCCATGCCAGTATTCAGCTCGTAGAGGCTGTGATGCTTCCCAAGTGGCACATTCGCGACGAAGCCTGCCCTCACCAGCTGATTGAGCACGCGATAGGTGGTAGAAAGGTTCATTCGCTCGCCGTTCTTGGCGATCCGGCGGTGAATCTCCTCGGCGCCGAAATGTCCGTGCTCCGCCTGCTGCAGATAGTCGAGGACGGCAATCTGCGCGGATGTGCCCAACAGGCCGGCTCGCTTGAGCACGTCTAGTGTATTTATCGGGGCGAAAAGCAGGGCGACATGGGAAGCCATCAGTTAGGTGATCGAGGGATCGGGATTTCAGCATATGACATTGCGGCGATCATGCAAATATTTGCATGACAAAAAAGAACGATGGGGGCCGCCCGCCGGTAATCTCGACGCGGTTACGACGCAGCTGAGCATGAAAGTATGAACAAACTTACGCCGGATCTGGTGCAAATAGCCGGTCGGAACGACGTTATGTCTATAGATAGGATATCTTATTGAACGGATGGGACGGCATTCCAGTGCGGGAGCGGCCGTATCTTTGAATCGCAAGCCGGCAAGGCCAAATTATCGTTTGCGAATGCGATGCAACAATTCGATCCCTGAAATCGTATTCGCAGCGTTCCCGAAACGTTTGAAACCGAGCATGACATTCGTTCTGGACTTGACGTTACGATGGTCTTGTTCGATCAGGTTATTCAGATACTTCGAGGATCGAATCGCGGTATCCTCGGGCCAGCAGAGCGTCGACCTTCATTTCGCGCACCGCGCTGTGCGAGGCGGCATAACCATCGAGCGAGATGGTCTTTGGGGGGTGGCCCTGATGTTTGATGGCCTTGCTGAAAAAGGCTTTGGCCACCTTCACGTCGCGCTTCGCGCGCAGCATGAAGTCCACCGTCGGACCAGCCCGATCAACCGCCCTGTAGAGATACGCCCACTTGCCCCGAATCTTCAGGTAGGTCTCGTCGACACGCCACGACTGTCCCGCGGGCGTGCCAAAACGATTCCAGCGCTTGACGAACTCCGGCGCATAGCGCTGCACCCAGCGCAGGATCGTCGTGTGTGCGAGCGACATACCCCGTTCAGCCATCATCTCGACGAGATCCCGTAGACTGAGTTTGTAGCGCAGGTACCAGCGGACAAAGAATGATGATTTCGCGATCAAAGTGTCGCCCATCGAACAACTCGTCAAGACTTTTCAGCTTACTCATCGGTGAGCATCAGTTCGTTCAATCCCACACCTTAACCGATTTCACATCGCCATTTGCACCAGTGCCCAAAATCGAAGGTTCAATCCATCCGGATGCAAATGATGGGATGAAGCCGGTGTATTTCGGCTCGTAAATCCCCGGATTGATAACACGGGGCTACTGTCGACGTACCGGTGCCTGACACTGGTTGATCTGTTGAGGTATTAGCTTTGAGACGCGCAGGCCTGCGCGTGTTCGCTTTCGGAATCTTCCGCTGTCGCTGATTCGCTGCACGAGCGTTTTTGAACGGGTCCTATGACTGTAGCGAGTCGACCGTTATCCGATGTGGATTTGATCGCGGGACGATCACGGCTTCCGCTCGACGTCGGACCGAGTGCGGCCAGTTTCGCTCAGCGCCTCTCCCCGGACATTCAAACGTCGACATTATCTAAGTAACGGACACTGCCGACCGATTTGTCCGTTGCGTCGCCCTACAAAGATGCCATTGGTTGCGTACACAGCTATCCTGCGCTGCGAGCGCTGGCTTCCGGAAATGCTGGCGTTTCTCGTCTAGCGTCTGTACGGCGTCGAACAGTAGTGCCGTCGCGCAAACATTACCATCGGTGAGAGCGGACGGTCAGGTGTTTCTCTCGACTGAGCCACGCGGGGGCAGCGATGTACGATTTGACGATGCACGACTTCGTAAAGAACACAGTTAAAGACACGATACCCCCGGCGATTTTGTGACTGCTGCGACCGTATCGCGTGCCTCCGGACGCCTGGGGCACAGCCAGGTATGGTTTACTCATCAATGGGTGAGCGATGCGCCGGCTGAATTCAATAAGGATCCTTCGCGCAGTGACCGCGACGACTGTCGTCGTACACCATGTCCTGATACAGGACGGTCGGGTGTTCGGTGAATTCCGCGTCGACGTATTCTTCGTACTGAGTGGCTTTGTGATCGCACTCGCGCTCGAAGCCGGCACGACCAGCGTGCGCGACTTCGTCGTGAGCCGCCTCGTGCGGATCGTGCCGCTCTATTGGCTTGCGACGTTGCTGGTGTTCTTCGGCGCGCTGCTTAGGCCCGATCTCTTCAATTCGACGACCGCCAACGTCCCTGATCTGCTGAAGTCGCTCTTTTTCGTTCCATACAGGAAAGAGAGCGGCCACATATTCCCGATGCTGTTCGTCGGCTGGACGCTGAACTACGAGATGCTGTTCTACGCGGCTTCGGCGCTTGCACTGTGGCGGTTCCAGCGGCATGTCTCGTTTGTATTCGCGGCGATCACGCTGCTGCTCTCCGCGGTGTTCCTGATCGCGAGTCTCGCGCATTCGAGCCGGGCGCTCGTCGAATTCCTCGCCTACGACCGGTTGCTCGAATTCCCGTTAGGCATCGCCGTATGGTTCGTATGGAGGAAAGGGCTACGAATTCCGGTCGCGCTGGCGGCGTCCGGGGCCGTCGCGATGTATGTGCTGATGACCTGTATCGAACGGGTCTGGCCGGACGTCTCCCCGGTTGTGGGAAATGGCGTGCCGACCTCTCTGCTGCTGATGAGCACGCTGAGCCTCGAAGGCCTCGTGGTAGACAGCGCGCTCACGCGCGGATTGCTGTATCTCGGCGATGCGAGCTATGCGACCTATCTCAGCCACCCGTTCGTCATCGAGGCGATGCGCAAGCTCGTTCCCAAAGTCGTGCATGGTTTCGATGTGCGCTCGCCAGGGGGGGTGATCCTCGCAATCGTGGTGGCCTCAGTGGTGGGTTGCGTCGTCTATCGCTACGTTGACAAGCCGTTGCAGCGCGCGATGCGGCGCCTGATCAACGTCAAGCGTGTCGTCAATGCGCCTGCGGGTGAGCAAGCGCCTTTTCGTGTGAGGTGAGGTGGGATGAGTGCGGGTTGAGCGTGCGTTGATGGTCGCTCGCCCGCTGGCGTGCCGCTGGCTATCGCGGTGGCTTCAGTTGCCCGTCGCCTTGTTCTATGTGGCGATGAATGTGCGTCGATAACACGATCTCCACTTCCAATACGTTTCGGCCGCGAAATTGAAGCTGAGCACCGTAAGTGGTCGCGGCCTAGCTGGCGGGGCACTTTCTGTCCCATGTGACCCATGTGAATGGCCATTATTACCCGAGAGCTATCGTCAGGAGGTGCAATGCCGAAGGGCGGCAAGGAGTCGACCTGAGCCGGTCGTCATTCGGCTCTGTGCGGCCGAGGATTGCGGTAGGGATGCCCATTGCTGAGCACCCCCCCGCACAGATCCCGGCGTGCCCAATTCGGTCACCGGGCTCCTACCTTGTGCATTTGACGGCGAAGCTCCGATCAAGCCACAGATGAAGGATTCGAGGGGGCGGAACCCAGGCATTGGCGATTCATCTCATTCGCTCCCACGTCATGGCGTCCTTCTGACTGCGCCGACGGAGCGTGCATCGCCATAGATCGGTGACGTGATGTCGGAATGCGACGAATGCCCGCGAGTTGGTAGGCACCGCGTGATACGCGAAGTATCCGCGAACCACCTGCCTGAGGCATTGCCCTTGCACTGGAATCAGTTCGTGCATGCGCTTCCGTAGCGCCTCCTTGATCTGCCTGAGTCTCGCCCGCATGCGATCCCCTCGGGTCTTCCGCTGTAACTGGAAAGCCCCGCGACGAGATCTGCCGCAGATAAAGATGAAACCCAGGAAGGTGAAGGTCTCCGGTCGGCCACGACCCCGGCTCTGGCGGTTGACCGCTGCATAGCGGCCGAACTCCAGCAGCCTCGTCTTGTCCGGATGTAGCTCAAGCGAGAACTCTTCCAGCCTCGATCGCATCGCGTCCCAGAAGCGCCGCGCGTCGGCTTCGTGCTCGAAGCCGACAACGATGTCATCCGCATACCGCAGGATGATCACGTTGCCTTTGGCTTCCCGCCGTCGCCACCGGTTGGCACAGCGATCGAAGAGGTAGGTAGCGGAAATTTTCAAGGTAGTTGTCGCCTCAACGAGTAAATATCAGGCGGCCTTTCTCTCCTGGCTGCGGCGTTGCTGTGGTGTGAGACCCGTGGTATCGATGTGATCGGGATTCAGATGCACGACGTTCACACGCTGCCAGTTGCGCGTGGGCCCTTTCCATCGGAGTGGATGACGCTGCCGTGCTGCCTCGTAAAGCGCCGCGCGTCGAAGCAGAATGTCCTGATCGAGCCTGGCATGACGCTGCGCTGGCGTTACAAAGCGGATCGCACTATGGCGATGGTCGTGGTTATACCAGCGCACCAGTTCACGCACCCAGGTGCGCGCGGCGAACAGGGTGTCGAACGCCTTGAGCGGATACGCGGGCCGGTACTTCAGGGTCTTGAACAGCGATTCAGAATACGGGTTATCGTTACTGACGCCGGGCCGGCTGAGCGACGGCATGACACCCAGCGCCTGGAGGGTGGCGAGCATCGTCGCCCCTTTCATCGGGCCGCCGTTATCTGAGTGGAGTATCACCTGATCGGGCTGTATCGCTTCGCGTGCGCAAAGATCCCTGAGGACTTCGCTGGCCAGCGCGCTGCTCTCCTCGGCATAGACCTGCCAGCCGACAATCTTGCGGCTGAAGACATCGAGAAACAGATACAGATAAAAATACTGCCCGCGAACCGTCGTCGGCAGGTAGGTGATGTCCCAGGAATACAGCAGGTTCGGCGCGTCGGCACTCACTGCACGCGGTTTGCTGCGTGCGCGCGGGTCGTTCGCTACGCCGGTGAGCGAGCTGGTTCGCTTCGCGCAACACGCGGTAAAACGTCGATTCCGAAGCGATGTAGCGTTGCTGATCGGCCAGCTGCGGCACGATCTGGCTCGGTGGCAGATGCGCAAATTCAGCAGAGTTGGCCACCGCCAGCAGCTCGGCGCGCTCATCGGCTGACAGCTTGTGGGCAGGCTCATGGCGGCGCAGGGTGCGCCCATCCACCGCGTCAGGACCGGCGTCCTGCCAGCGCTGCACGGTACGCACGCTCAGCCCCGGCATGTCGCACGCACGAGCCCGGCGAGCCCCGGCTGCAGTGGCCTGGTCGATCAATGCGGTCAATGTCGCGCGCTGTTCGGCAGAAGTCATTCGTCCTCGTCCCCGAACAGCGCCTGATACTTTTTTGAAAGTACCAGCAACGCAGCCGCTTCCGCTAACGCCTTCTCCTTACGTTTGAGTTCGCGCTGCAACTGCGCATTGGCCTGTTTGAGCTCGCGCAGCTCTGGCGCGCTGGCGCGTTCGCTAGTGGCGCTACCCGAGCAGAACTGTGCGCGCCACTGTGCCAGATGATGGGCGAACAGACCCCGTTCGCGACACCACGCATGAAGTGCCCGCTCATCGAGCCCATGGGTCTGCTTCAAGGCCAGCAGGCGTTCTTCCAGAGACCAGTCTTGTGGGCGCCTGGCATCGACAGGCACGGGCTTGCGGTTTGCAGCGTTAGACACCCGGATCCACTTCCTCAACGTCAATACGTTCATGTTCAGCTCGGCGGCAACCGCTCCTACGGAGCGGTTGCCGCGCTGCAGGGCCTTGGCTAGCGCCTGCTCCCTGAATTCTACAGAATACGTCTGTTTCGCATTCAACCTGCACCTCTGAGTTCTTCAAATGATGAAAATTCAGAGGCGACAACTATTCTGACGCCGGGGGCTGTAGGAGCCAGCAAATCTCTGTCATGGACGAACGGGTACTTCCCGGCACCTGGCTCAGAAAAATGATTGCCGAACCGGCGAGTGCAGATCCCGGCCGGATGCATTGCCAAGAGCAACCGACCCTGCTCGCTGCATCGGAGGGCACCTGATGGTGCCATATGAGCAGTGTACGCAGTTGTCGCCGACTTTCGGCGTGTGTGTATTATGGTCCGCATAGGCCCTGACCTGATGGAGAGACCCCTGTGGATGTATCGTTCCTCGTCGACCCGGATCACAAAACCGTCACCAGCGTGCAGGACGGCTATGCCCGTGCTGGTGAACTTATCGGCACAGATTTGACCGGTACCGCGACCCTGTGGGGCGATGCTGCTGACTCGGATACCTCAGTCCAGGTCATCGTCGCGGACGACAGCCTTACCAACAATCCTATCTCGCGCGGTTTTTTCACGGTCACGCTCGAACTGAAGAATGTGAGACTGGAACGGGTATTAGCAGGCGAGGCAGTACTCAATGCGTATGGCAGCCCACCGCCCGACATCAAGGAGCAAGTCAGGCTCAAGGCCGTGCGCGAGCGCGTCAGCTTTATCAGCGCTGAGGATGCGTTTCAATGGTTCGAGGAAAACACTGGCGGTTCACCGTTTTCGCTGGAGGGCTAAAACGGGCTTGCGCTCAGCCCGAGGTTGCGATTCGCCTATAGGTTCGTGCGTGAGTCCAGACGACGACAATCCTGCCGGCAGGAATCATGGCAGTGCAGCCTTTCCGCTCTCAGAATTCTCGACGTGGCGCTGACCGCCCCGTAGATGCGTCACGTGTTCTCAAAAAAACACAATTGGCCCAGCACTACACCGACAAGTTCTCGTCGTCCGGCACGGAACCGCGCGAGTTCGTGGAGGCCAGCATCTGGCTTCGTGTTCTCAGGCGCTCGGAGTAGTATGGTCATGTACACCTAACCACCATGAGGGGGCCATGACTACCTGTCTGCAATGTGGTGGCCAAGGAAAAATCAAGTGCGAAAAATGTGGCGGGACGGGAAAGGTGCAGATAACCGAAATCGAGACTGTTTCCTACATGTCTCAGACGTCCAGCACCATCACGTGCCCAAAATGCGACGGAGAGCTTTGGAAGCTCTGTACCCGATGTTACGGTTCCGGAGAAGTCCATGATAACGAAACCTCCGATATTTTCGACCCCGAAGGCAGAGATACTTGACTTCCTCAGGAGAACGCCAGAAGACTCAATTGGCTTGATATGGCGGCGCGACACGCAAACAATATATAAAGTACTACACATCGATGCATCTTGGAGCAATCCCGTGTCGCAGTGGCGGATCCGGACATAGTGAAGTGTAGTGATCCGATGTGGTTTTGCCGACATTCCAGGTCCTTCGCGACAGCGGGAGAAGTCAATGCTTATTGAGTCTTTTCTCCGTCAAAAATCTGAAAATAAGCGACTCGCATGCGATGTAATAAATATTTCGCAATTTGAGGTTATAAGCGGCCATGTCTGGAAAGAGAATTCCGACCTATAAACGCCATGTTCAAATATGAATAGGGGCGCGCCGCTGCGCCATTCGTCTAAATCGGCCCGCGCCCCGCCCGTTATAAGGCTTCCACGGCCTCCGCACAAACGCGGCGACAGCACCGCATTGCCTTCCCTATGCAGATCAAATAAACAGACAAATCAAAAAGGCATCCACATATTGCATTTGAAAATTGAGCGGTTATGATGACGTATCTGTAAGGATTTCCTGAACGTTCGCTAAAGAGGCGACGGGAATATTTGCCGCCATTCGCCGCGGAGGGAAATCAATGCTTGCGGCATAGACAGACTAAATCGAGGAGACGATATGCTGAGTCCCCATGAATTCGCCACCCTGATGCTGATCAAGGACGCGCCCGATCAGATCGAACTGGGCCGCGCCGAGCTCGACACGCTGCTGGAGCGTCAACTCATATCACTGGAAAGGCTCGCGTCGGGCCATCCACGTCCTCATGTCACAAGCGAAGGTGCTTCCATTCTCAAGGCTGTCGCTCGTAGGCGCTAGGACATTGCGGCATGCACCGCTGCACCACGTGGTGAGCGCGCCGAAGAAAAAATAAGCGAAGCAGCTTTCGTTGGACTTTAATGTGTAGTGCCTCTTGCTGTAACGACCCTCCGAAGGATTCGCGACGCATGCTGCCTGGCAGGCGTCCTTGCGCTTCGGTCCATTCATCATCGCCATTCGCAGCGTGACATCCGGTCAATCAGGGCTTCGCGCGGCGAAATGTATCCTGAGGAACTTCAACAATGGCTCTATCGAGTCCCGAGCAAATCGCCGCATCGCAGAAGGCCAGCCTCGACGTAGTCTTCGGATTGACCAGCATGGTCTTTGAAGGCGTCGAAAAACTGGTTGCGCTGAACCTGCAGGTCGTCAAGTCCACGCTGGCGGAGTCGCAGGAAAACCTGACGAAGGCGCCCGGGATATCAGACCCGCAGCAGTGGTTCACACCGCAAGCCGGTTTCACTGCGCCTTTCGCTGAGAAATCACTGTCATACGGCCGTCAACTCTTCGAAATCGTGTCAACCACGCAGGCTGAGGTCGCGCAACTCGCACAGACACAGTACGCGCGGTATAACGCACGCGTGCAGGTGTTCATCGAGGAAGCAGCGAAGAGTGCTCCGGTGGGTTCCGAAGCGGCGATCGCCGCGTGGAAGTCCGCGATCAACGCCACCACCGCTCTGTGCGAATCGCTGCAGAAGACGGGGCAACAGGCCGTGGAGATGGCCGGGACCAATCTCGAAGCCGTCACGGCCCCAACGTCCAAGGCCGCCAGGCGCAGTGACGAATCGGTTGCCGTAGCCGTGAGCGCGAAGCACTAAGACTCACGCGGGCAGCGATGCCCGCGTTATCGGTTTCATATTTCTTATATGTAGGATTCCTTTTATTCACTTTGGATAAGCGTCCGGTATTTGCAATGCATCCAATTTTTGACTGAAGGCAGTGTTGCTCCAGACGAGCACGCCGCTGGTATTTGTGAGGACGATTCGATGACAAAGCAGATCGCGGTAGTAACGGGCGGCATGGGTGGGCTGGGCGAGGCGATCAGCATCAAGTTGCATGACGCCGGTTATGCGGTCGTAGTCACCTATTCGCCTGGCAACACCGGTGCGAACGAGTGGCTCGCACGTATGGAAGCCGATGGACGACAGTTCCGCGCGTACGCGGTCGACGTCGCCAACTTCGACTCGTGCGAAAAATGCATGGCGCAGATCCAAGCGGAAGTCGGACCGGTCGACATCCTGATCAACAACGCCGGCATCACGCGCGACGCCAGCTTCAAAAAACTGGACAAGGTCAATTGGGACGCGGTAATCCGCACCAACCTCGATTCGGTGTTCAACATGACGAAGCCGGTGTGCGACAGCATGGTCGAGCGCGGCTGGGGCCGCATCATCAACGTGTCGTCGATCATCGGCTCCAAGGGTGGGTTCGGCCAGACCAACTATGCGGCGGCAAAGGCCGGCATGCATGGTTTCACGAAATCGCTGGCGCTCGAAGTGGCGAAAAAGGGCGTCACTGTCAACACGATCTCGCCCGGCTATATCGCGACAAAGATGGTGATGGCAGTGCCCGAGGCAATCCGCGAGACGAAGATCATTCCGCAGATTCCGGTCGGCCGGCTCGGGCAGCCGGACGAAGTTGCCGCACTCGTGCTGTACCTGTGCTCGCGCGAAGCGGGCTTCGTAACCGGCGCCAACATTGCGATCAACGGCGGGCAGCACCTGCAGTGAACCCGAGAGATCAGCAATGGAGGTTCCGATGAGTGAAGCGGTGGCGATCGTCGTAGGTACGTTCGTGCTGGTGGCGGCAACAGGGTTCGTCGCCGTTCACTATCACCGGGAGAAGATGCACCGAAAACTGCTCAGACGACTGGATTACCATCGCGACTGGTAGGCTTGGGGCAGCGCCCGGCGTTGAGCTTTCGCCCTCGCTCCGAGGGCAGTTTCGGCCATACCGCGGCGCAAGGAAGCGGCGATGGATGTTAGCAAAAATGGCCGACCTGCAATTTCAAAATTGCATCATGACGTGGAGGCATGATGGGTGAAACGTCATCGGTAGGACTTGTGGTCGGCACGTTAGTGCTGGTCTTCGCTGCGATCAATGTAATAAGACTTTATCGACCCGAACATCGTCGCGCGCAGGTGCTCAAGAACCTGGATCATCTCAATTGAATGCCGGTGGTGTGCTGCCCACAGATGACGCCGTCTCCACAAGATGTCTTGTCGAAACGGGAAGCCGACGCCATGCGCGGAGGATGCCCGTATCGCCGTCAGCGATCACGATGGTCGACTATCGCGCACCAAGGCAAGTGGTTCATGCGACCTGGCCCGAATGCAGACATAGCTCAATGATTTCGCTCGTAGGCTTTCTGTGTGAGAAGTGTCCAGACTTCGAGCGTGGTCAACGGAATCCCGCGATCAAATTGACGAGGGCGTCTCCAATCGGGCTTTCACCAGCGAGCCTTTCTGTGGGCCCGCACAAGCTGTCCCCAAACGCAGCGAGCGCTGCAAGACTCCCGGACGAACTACACTTCGCCGTTGCGCCTTCATGCTCCTGAAGTGGTGCTTTACGGACAGTGTATGCGCACCGGGTACGCGTGGGTAGCCAGCGATGTGATCGCCCCCGCCGAAATCCCTGACAGCGCGTGCGGCGATTGGAGCCGCTTTTAAGCGAGGCTACATATGCAGGAGTCTCGGACGGAAATATATCGGGATTACGAGCTGGTCGTTGAAATTGCTGGTGACGACTATACCGGTCTGTACGTTCTTCGGCAGACAATGCGTCGATCCATCGCGGGAGCATCCATTCACGTTCCGCGTGTAAACGTTCTGTTCGGCACGGTGGATGACGCGTTCGACAAAACCTTTGCTGACTTGCGTCTTCTGGTGGATCAAAACGCTAGCCAGCCTGGCGGTGTTATCGACTTCTCTGAGGATGAACCCGGGTAAGTTATATGCCTGTGGGACGACCGCTGTGCCTGCCCCAAATCAACCGGCGAACGCCCGGCGCGACCCGATCGGGCATCGAAGCACAGACTGTTCTCTATCGCCCGTCCGTCCTGCCCTGGCTTCGACAGCCAGATCAAGCCGCTCTCCCGGCCGCCACTTCCTACAGACTCTCTCCTCTCGATTCGAATCGGATCCCGCCTCCCGCTGGCGGGGCCTGAGTTGCGCAATTGGATTCACCGGTCGATTCGCGAGTGCCACTTTGGATCCGTGCAGCATATTCGTCGCAGGATGAGGGCTGACGAACGGTGTCGCCTGCGTTAGCGTGCCTTCGACATGCGCGGTTATATACGCGAGACATACCGGGTGGCTATCGCAGTGAGCACGCGAGCATTCGCCAACGATGCATGACACATCTCGATGCGTGGCGCGTATTTCTATGCAGACGAGAAACGAGCGATAACTGCGATCCGGCAGGAGATGGCTTGACCATATTCACTGTTTACCCTACTACAGAAGAAGTGCGTTGCGCCGATATTGCAGGTGAACTTCGCAAAAACCGGTTAGGAGGGCACATGGTTGAGTTTGCGGACAGGGAATTACACCCCACCTTCCATGCACCAGACGGCACTACTATCGTCGACGAGCCCGTCGGTGCCGTTGCACCCGTCGTCCTGCTTGTTGATGATGAACCTAGCATCCTGTCGTCTCTCAAGCGGTTGCTTAGGCACGCGAATTATAAAATACTAACCGCGGAAAGCGGTGCTGCAGCGCTCGAACTGCTTGCTGCGAGCGAAGTCGACCTTATCGTCTCCGACATGCGCATGCCGCATATGAGTGGCGCGGAATTCCTGGCGCAGGCGCAGGCCCGATATCCCGATACGGTCCGTATTCTGCTGACGGGCTACTCGGAAATCGATTCGGTCGTTCGCGCGATCAATGAAGGCGGTGTCTATCGCTATCTGAACAAGCCATGGGATGAGCAGGATCTTATGCTCACGATTGCGCAGGCGCTCGAGCAAAGCCGGCTACGGAAGGAAACCGTGCGGCTTACTGCGCTTACGAAGAGGCAGAACGATGAGCTCAGGACTTTCAACGCCAGGCTCGAAGATCAGGTGCTCTCACGGACCGAGGAGATCCGTCAGACAGTGATGTTCCTCGAAGATGCCCAGCAGGACCTAAAAACCAGCTATGTCACGATGATGAAGGTTTGCGCCAGCATGATCGAGTTGCGTTGCGGCGTACTGGGCGGCGAGTCACTGCGCATCGGTGAAGTCGCGCGGCATATGGCTCTTGCGCTGGACAAGAGTGGCCTGCGGGCACAGGAGGTCTTTTTCGCCGGCCTGCTGCATGGCATCGGTAGGCTGTCTTTGCCGGACGAACTGCTGCACAAATCGCTGGACCGTCTGTCGGCAGAAGAGAGTCGGCTTTACCATGAGCACCCGCTGCGCGCACAGATGGTTCTGACGCCGGTCGCACAGTTCCAGCAGGTCGCACACATCATTCGCCACCAGTATGAGCGGTTTAACGGACGAGGTACGCCTGACCGTCTCGTCGGGTCCGAGATCCCGTTAGGCTCCCGGATCCTGTGTGTGGCGCGGGATTTCGAAGGCTTGCGTCGCGGCGGAATCGTGAAGCAGCCGATATCAGACCAGCAGGCCATCGCGTTACTCAAATCGCAAGCTGGCATGCGTTACGATCCGCGGGTCATCGAGCGATTCGTGTCGTTGATGAAGAACCCTGCGACGCTCGGTCTCGGAAAATCCGTTGTCGAAATCAATAGTTCGCAACTGATGGAGGGGATGCGTCTCGCGGATGATCTGCGCACCGGCAAAGGCGTGCTGCTGATGACAAAAGATAGCGTGCTGTCCGCGCACCAGGTCGAGCAGGTGCAGCGCTTCGAGGCGCAGGAGGAAGCGCCTTTTACCATCCTGATTCACGCGACCAGGGCGGTCGCGATGAAGTCTGCGCCGCCAGAGACGGTCCGCCAATGATCGAACTGCGATACGCCGACCTGGGATCCTCGCGCAATGCGATTGCCTGCGCTGCATGTCAAATCCTGCCGCATTTTCCGGCTAGCAGGGTTGTCACGGCACTGATTAAAGGACGTGTGTCATGAACCTTTCTGCACCCGGCGCCACGGTGGCGCAGTCGACGAACCACGACGCACGTGAGGCCGTTCGGGAGATCCATGCAACGCTCAAGGCGTGCGACAGTCTTCTGCTCGAGCCATTTCGACCTGGGGTCACTCGCCGACCAGATGCGCCACTGCTTTGAGGGTACCGAAGTTATCGGGTGCACGACGGCGGGGGAGATCGGCCCTGATGGCTATCGCGATCATAGTCTCGTCGCCGTTGCCTTGCCGCGTGCTTCGTTTACGACGGTCACCGGGCGGCTGGAGAACCTGCGTGAATTCACGATTGCGGCTGGTCAGGCCTGTGCGATGGATGCATTGCATGACCTTGAAAGAAGGGCTCCGGACCGGGCACGACCAACACCTTCGCACTACTTCCGATCGATGGTCTGTCAGTAAGGGAGGAGCCCGTCACCCGGACGCTTCAAAGTGCACTGGGCGACATTCCGCTCGTGGGAGGATCGGCGGGCGACAACCTCCACTTCGAGCGCACCCATGTATTCCATAACGGGCAGTTTTATCACGATTGCGCGGTACTGGTGCTCGGTTCGACATCGCTGCCATTCAAAACCTTCAAGACGCAGCATTTCCGTTCCGGCGATGAACGGCTCGTTGTCACGGGCGCCGATGCAGAGCGGCGCACCGTCAGCGAAATCAACGGGCTGCCCGCTGCGGCGGAGTACGCCCGTCTCATCGGCGCGCGAGTGGAGGACCTGAACCCCGGCCATTTCGCAGCGGCACCTGTCGTCGTGCTGATCGACGGCACTGACTATGTCCGCTCAATCCAGAAGCTAAACCATGATGGTAGTCTCACTTTCTATTGTCCGATCGAAGAAGGTCTCGTTTTGCGCGTCGCGCGCGGACTCGATCTCACCGAAAACCTGCGCGCCATGTTCGCTGAACTGCAAACTGAACTTGGCGAACCTCAACTGGTGCTGGCATGGGACTGCATTCTGCGTCTCCTGGAATTGCTTCAGAAAGGCACGCGCGACATCGCAGGACAGTTGTTCCAGGCCAACCGGTCGGTGGGCTTTAGTACTTATGGCGAACAATACGGCGGAGTGCATGTGAACCAGACACTGACCGGTATTGCGTTCGGCGGCCGGGGAGGCGGTCAAGATGCCTGAAGGCTCGACGACCGTCGCCGTTCCCGACGAATGCATCGTGTTGAGGGCGGAAATCACGCGTCTGAACAAGGTCGTTCAATCGTTTATGGACCGTGCAGAACGCAGCACAGTGGTCTGCGGGTCCGACTTCAGTCTGTTCCAGATGGCGGTTACGCTCGAAGATCAGGTTCGACATCGGACCCGCGAACTGGAGGATGCGTTGCGCGACAACAAGAAGATCACGCATGCGCTCGAAAGAACACAACACCAGATGAAGCAAGAGATCGAGGAGCGTCGGCGCGGACTGATTGAGCTCGAAAGAGAAAAGGAGGCGCAGCGACATCTGATCGATGAACTGGCCGACGCACACATGAAACTGCTGCAATCGGAGAAGCTTGCCTCGATAGGACAGCTCGCGGCCGGCGTTGCGCACGAGATCAACAATCCAATCGGTTTTGTCAACTCGAACCTCGGCACGTTGAAGACGTGGATGAACAGCTTGCTGGAGTTTGTTGCGTTAATGGAATCGACCCTGGCCTCACTGGATCCAGGGACGAGGGCCCGGGTGGACAAGGCCCGGCGGGATGCTGATATTGATTACCTTCGCGAAGATATTGGCGCCCTGATAGACGAATCAATCGAAGGCACGACGCGCGTGCGGCGTATCGTACAGGATCTGCGGGACTTCTCACGGGCGGGCAGCGAAGAATGGGGCCTGGTCGACCTTCATGCGGGCCTCGAAGCGACCTTGAACGTAGTCCGCAACGAGATGAAGTACAAGGCAGATATCGTCAAGGACTACGGCGATCTGCCATTGGTCGAGTGCATGCCCTCACAGATAAACCAGGTGCTGATGAACCTGCTCGTTAATGCCACGCAGGCGATTCCGGAGCGGGGCACGATCGCAATCCGGACGCGGCGCGATGGCGACGGCGTAGCCGTTGTGATCGCGGACACGGGAACAGGCATGTCGGCTGATGTGCTGGCAAAGATATTTGCCCCTTTCTTTACGACGAAACCGGTCGGGCAAGGCACGGGCTTGGGCCTGTCGGTTTCCTACGGTATTGTCGAAAAGCATCGGGGCAAGATTTCAGTGGAAAGCACGCCGGGAGAGGGTGCGTGCTTCATCGTATGGCTCCCGCTCGAGCGCTGCAGCGAGACTGTCGGGCCGGCGTGAGACCAAAACGCGTCCCGCCGTTTCATCGGTCGATTCCCGCGAGCGCACCAGGTACGAAATACCGGGCTCTGGTATCTCGGTGTTCTGGGAGTTGAGCCATCCGAGCAACGCACGGGCCTTGGGAGGGCCCAGTTCAAGACTGGACTCCGCGTGTGCAACAAAGAGGGTACAGGCGCCTAGATGGAGACTGGAGAGCCCCGCAACCCGTCGTTTTACTCAGAGTACGGATTTGACGTATTGGGTACTTCTGAGCTGCGGAATGGGCCTCGCGTCTGGAGCATGTGGCACGAGGCACCTGACAATCGATATTGGTGACGCTGGACTGTGGCAGCGCCTGATGAGCGGTCCTGCATCTCAACGAATGCTGCGGACATCATGTGTGTGAATTGCACACATCATGTACTCGGCTTGGTCTTGACCATGGTGTCCGCCCGTAGCATGCCCGGCAAGGCCTCAACAAAGAAGTCGGCCTGCAATGCAGCGCCAGCCTTGACGTCGTATTGCGAGAAGTCCCGGACACCAGCCGCCAATAGCACTTCGTCATCGAGAAAAAATTTCCCGAGCAGTCCCTGGATGGGCGCGTCAGGATATAGTGCGCCGCGTCGGCGACTATCTCCGGCGTGCGACACGCAGCAATCAAATCGGCGCCGCCAATCTCGTTTCGCACGGCAGCAGTCGCAATAGCTGTTCGCGGCCACAGCGAATTCACGGCGACGCCTCGATCCTTAAACTCACTGGCCAGCGCCAGTGTGAACAGGCTCATGGTGTATTTGGCAATGGTGTATGCCGGGAAATCCTTAAACCACTTCGCGTCTGTGACCAGCGGAGGCGACAGCGTCAGGATATGTGGATTCGGCGAATTGAGGAGGTGAGGCAGGCAGGCCTGAGCACAGACAAACGTGCCTCTCCCGTTCACCCCGTGCATCAGGTCGTACCGCTTGACGGGCATATCCAGCGTTCCCGTGAGCCGGATGGCGCTGGCGTTGTTCACGAGTATGTCGACGCCGCCGAAGACCTCAACGGCCCTCGCAACCGCACCGTTCTCCAACAGGCTCCGCTTGTACGCCTGTGCTACCGCCTCGGCTGGGACCCCTGCGGAGCGGGCCATTTACGCGCTCCTCATCGCGAATGTCGACGACCAGCGCAAGCGCCTTTCCGCCAGCAGCTTCCACGGCCGCCGCTGCCGTGTGCACAGTTCCCTCGAGCCGCGGGTCCGGGTTGGCCGTCTTCGCTGCAATCACAATGTTTCGCGCCGTCGCGCGCCGCCCGGAGTGCGATGGCAAGCCCGATACCGCGACTTACCACCTGACATGAATATCGTCTTGCCGGCGAGGTTCATCGTTGTCTCCTCGATACCTGTCATGGCATACGGTAAAGTACGAAAAGCGGTGTGGTTACGCGTCGAAACACCAAGACTGAAGTAGGACGCCTTTGCAGCAACGGCAGTTCGTTGAGCGAACGCGGCGCTGCTCTTACCACTTCACGACCTGAATTACTTGCCCCGTGACGATTGCACTCATCATATCGCGGCATAAAGCCCCCGCTTTGGCGCGGTCTCCTCCGTTGCCTGCGAGCGTCGGATACCATCGCTCGAAGCATGATCGCAACTGCTCATTCAGGACGGACGTCCTTACCTGCAGGAGGTCTTGTGCATGAGCCGGTCGCCACGCCATCTGCTGACGCTTCACAAAGCGCTTGCTTACCACCTGGTTGACCGCCGACTCGACGAAGCTCGAGGTGATCGGCTCGCCATGACGGTAGCGGTCCCCGTAGTTCACGATAAAGCGCTGGTTGTTCTCGAGATAGCCGATGAACTCCTCAAGTCTGGCCAGCAGTCTGGCCTCCTCGGGACTGTCATCCTTGGCGAGTTCCCAGCCCAGGCGTTCAAGCCGCTGCAGCGCCGGATAAGGGCAGCCGTGCCAGAGGTGCCACTTTGCAATGCGCAGCGCATCGATCAGTGTGTCGACACATGGCCGTTCGTCGCGGTCCGGCAACCCCTTCATCATCTGTTCGAGATTCTGTACCCGCATGGCGACGTGAAACCAGTCGAGTACTCTCTCGCCACAGCCAAAGTCGAGCTGGGCGCGGCGCACGGTGTCGCTGCCGTCCGACAGGAAAGTTACCGGCTGGTCGGCGCCGACGCCTTCCTGCGCAAGAAACGCCAGCATCCGATCGGCAGGCTCGTGCTCGAGTGTGTGAACGTAAGCGAAGCTGTGTCCGCGACCGTCGTCGCGCAGTGATTTCCCGACGATGACTTCGAACCAGCCGTCCTGCCGGCTGCTGTGTCCGGCCAGGCGGATACAGCCGCCGTCGATGCCCACGGCGCGTACTGAACTGTGCTGCGGAATGGCGCATCGGCCAGCAGGCAGATCGACGTATCGTCGTTGCTCGACGGCGACCGTTGCCTTCGAACTCTCAAGGCGGCGGCCGAGCGCGGCGACGCGTCTCCGGATCGTGGTGGCCGCGAGCACATGCTCAAGCGGTAACACCTCCTGCAGTACCCGGACGGTCAGCCCGTAGGACATCAACGCGGCTTCTATCATCGAACGCTGCAGCCGGCCCAGTAGCGCCTTTGCCTCTTCAAGGTGCAAGCCGAGTGAGCCGGCATCGAAGCCTTCCCGTTCGAAGTGGGCAATCTCCGTGATACTCGGCTGCTCGTCGACTTCCGTCCGAACCACGATCTGCACGCTGATCTGCATGGCGGCCTCCTCCGCTCGGCACATTGCCTGGGCGATCAGCTTATCGCACCAGCGTCTGCAGGCGTTCATTCGCCGCCCGACCGTCGAAACGCCGATCCAGCCAGATGAGCCATTCGTCGGCCTCGAAGCGCAGATCGTTCACGTCAATCTGGCCTTCGCGCAAAGTCTCAATCCACTCGAGAAATTCCTGCTCGCCATGAACTTCGAGAGCGTTCATGTATCTCTCGGGACCTCCGGCGTCTTCTGGCGGGCAACGCCCGGAGCCCGCGACGCAGCGTGGTAGTGGTCTTGCCCGCTGGTTGCACGTTCGCCGCTCGACGCGCACGTCATACAACCACCAGCAGGTGATGTCATACAGATAGGCAAAGCGCTCATGTTCGTGCAGGCCAAATGCTGCGAGGGACAGGCTGTCTGGGCCGTCGAAGAATTGGAACGCACCGTCACGATGTCCACCGTAACGCCATCCGCGGATGACGAACCGGTGCAGGTGTTCGTCGTTCCAGCTCATGGCGAGCTGCATCACCTGATGTAACTGCGCAATCGTGATCTGCTCGGGAATCAGGAGTCGCCGCCAGACCGGCGGGCTGACGCCCCGCAGACTGATTCGCAACTGGAGAACGGAAGATGCTTCGGAAGAGTCGGAGTCCATCGAAGGCACTATAAAGGCTTCGTTCAGTCATCTTCGCAGACCCGATTCCAGCCCCCGCTTTGGCGCGGTCTCCTATGCACCGAAGCCGAACGCGTACTCACGGCCCATCAATGCCGTTCGGGCAGGCGCGCCAGCCACGGCCGTTCCCAGAGGCATTACGGTCTTTCAGACGGATTCCAGTCATTGCGGACATCGTTACTCAACTCGTCGAACTTTGGCCGGTGCTTGGTGTTAGCGCATCTGCGCGGGCCAACGAATGGCAGAGGACTGAGACCCGCGAATCCTTTGACATCAGGGTTGAGCAGGTTGTAGCGCGAGAGCGAGGACAAGATCGTCATCGCGAGTGGAATGTCCATCCACAGGAAGAGCAGTCCAGTCGATGGCGAGATCGGCCAGCGCACCGACGTCGCGCACCGCTTGTCATACTCGAGGCGGCAGCTCCTCCAAATGAGGATCGGTGATTTGGGGATGCAGTTGACTCATCGTGACGACTCTCGATGCGTTGGGCAGCACCCCTTGACCGGAGGCGGCGCTGCCCGTTTACTGCCAAGGACAATTTCTGGGGCTTACTTCTGATAACCCGCCTGCTTCACAGCGCGATCGCCGGCAGCGTTGCCCGCCTTCAGCGCTGCGTCCACACTGGTTTGCCCAGCAACGACGCCCGCAATAGCTTGCCCCACCACGGTCCCGAAAGACGGGAACTCGGGGATGCCTACAAATTGAATCCCGCTGTACGGCACCTTCTTCAGCGACGGGTCGTTCGGGTCAGCCGATTCGATCGCTTTCAATACAAATTCTCCGAACGGAGCGACCTGCTTGTATTCGGGACGTGCAAAAGTCGACTTCCTGCCCGGAGGAACGGATGCCCAGCCCTCGTCCTTTCCAACCATC
This sequence comes from Paraburkholderia steynii, assembly GCF_900100565.1. Taxonomy (NCBI): domain Bacteria; kingdom Pseudomonadati; phylum Pseudomonadota; class Betaproteobacteria; order Burkholderiales; family Burkholderiaceae; genus Paraburkholderia; species Paraburkholderia steynii. Next base: position 38,869 of record NZ_FNDI01000042.1, read on the forward strand.
TCGATGTACTGTTTCGACGTTGCCCAGGTAACAAATTTCTTTGCGGCATCCTGCGACTTCGAGGTCCTGGGGATCGCGAGCGACCAGGACCACAGCCAACGCGATCCCTTCGGCGTCACCGCAACCGGCGCCGCAGCGAAGCCTATCTTGTCCGCCACTTTTGACTGCGACTTATTGTAGAGCGTGCCCGCGGCGGCCGTCGAATCGATCCACATCGCGCACTTCCCGGACGACATCAGCGTCAGGTTCTCGTTGAAGCCGTTCGAGCTCGCTCCAGGCGGCCCATCGTTCCTCAAGAGGTCGGCATAGAAGCTGATCGCCTTGTGCCACTCCGGCGTATCAAGCTGCGCTTTCCAATTCTCATCAAACCAGCGTCCACCGTAGGTGTTCACCACGGTCGACACGTAGGCCATGTTTTCACCCCAACCTGCCTTCCCGCGCAAACAGATGCCATACTGGCCCTTGGACTTATCGGTGAGCGTGTCGGCGAATTGCTTGATCTGGTCGTAAGTCGGCTGATCCGGCATCTTGAGCCCAGCGACCTGAAACAGATCCTTCCGATAAAAGGTCATCGAACTCTCGACATAGAACGGCAGCGCGTAGAGTTGGCCATCGTAGGAAAGGCCGTCGCGCGCGGTCTTTACCACGTCGTCAAGATCGTAATCGGCCGGCAGATTGGTCATCGGCGCCAGCCAGCCGCGCTTGCCCCACTGCGGCGCTTCGTACGTACCAATTGCAACCACGTCGAACTGGCCGCTGTTGGTGGTGATATCGGTCGTCGCGCGCTGACGAAGCGCGTTTTCCTCAAGGATTACCCAATTCAGCTTGATGTCCGGGTTCGCCTTCTCGAAGCTCGCGGAAAGCTTCTTGAGTTCCAGCATGGCCGGACCGTTGAAGGTCGCGATGGTGACATTTGCCGCGCTGGCAACTTGTGCCGCGCAAACCGCAAGGCCCACAAGCGCAACCTTGCCAATCAGCGCGCGACGCGCATTCATCTTCATGAGAGCCTCCGTTGGCTTTCATTAGTGGCAGCGTTTGATCCGTCGGAGGTCGCAGCGAACGTGGTCGATGCTGTCAGGACCGCGGCGGCCGACGTACAAGCAATGACGATTCGGCGCTCGGACCAGATTGAGTTCATGATGTTTGCCTCCTTACTCTCGGACTAAGCGCTGTACACATACGAAACGTCGTATCTCGGCTTACCTCAAGCACCTTCCAAATGAGCGCCGACTACCGAATGCCAAGGCAGCGAGCACGCTCACGCGTGCCTATAGTCTTTTCGGCGGGTGTTGCTGACGACCAAGCGCGGAGTGCGCGTGCATGATGAGCCGTCAGGCCGATCGACACGCGGCGTTGCGTCGCGTTCGGCTCTTACCGCTGCTCATGTCCTGCCCGTCAGGCGGAGCAACTAAGGGAAACGCTCTTGCCTTGAGCATGGACATATCCGGCTTCTGCCTGAGGTCGTCAACGGGACGTGGCATATGTGCCTTCCTAATGGATGCGGCTTCTGACCGCGAAACCCTCACGTACCCTGATTGTATATTCTCGACAGGCAAACGTAAGGAAAACTGGCGCGGTTAGCGAACGTCTGTGGCTTGATCGGAGCTTCGCCGTCAAATGCACAAGGTAGGAGCCCGGTGACCGAATTGGGCACGCCGGGATGTGCGGGGGTGCTCAGTCATGGGCATCCCTACCGCAATCCTCGGTCGCGCACTGCCAATCGCGTCGGGCAGTGACCGGGCCAGTAGCAGTCCCTCAAGGCGGCCACCTGGCCGACCGTTCCTATAAATTCCACGGACATTGAAGCAGATCAAATGTTTGACGCTTTGTCGCGCGAATTACTAGTGCCACAGCCTGAACGGAGCCCGTAGGGAAGATCTGAGCCACGCTGGGTGTCGCGTTACGCTTCATAGCGCCACGTCCTCAACCGCTCAACGCAAACATCGTGCATGCCGCGAACGATTGGTGATCGGTAATCCAGTCGCCAGCCGCCTGTGAAGAGGCTGGTGAGTTCCTGAGCATCTCTCAGCATTTCGATCGCCCAGATCGACGAAGCAAGCTCAACGGACAGTTGTCGTAGGCGCACGCTCTCGAACCAGTTGAGCGAAGCGGTGTTGGCTTGTGACCAGATACGTGAGCACTCGACAAAATGGTCTGTTCTCAACCAGTCGTCCGTTCTGATGCGCGAGAGCAACTGCGAGACTACCAGGTAACAAAGCAGCTCCGTTCGTGCTTCGTCATCGAGAGCGTCCATATCAATCGTCAATAGCCACGTTGTATTGTGTTTTGCAGGTTGGACAGACAACGGGCTTAACGTTGCCTTGTGCATTCAATGGGATCAGCGGTTGTTCTTCGCCCGTGAGAAAGCAGACCGGACAGGGGAACGACTCGTGCGGTCGTAACCGATGCCATCGATCGACAAACCGTTGAACTTCCATTGGCGGCGCGTGGACCGACTCCAGATAGTCGAGCATTACGAGGAGGGCGGGATTCTGCATGTCTCCTCCGTGGGGGTATTCTGACATGTTACCCCGACGTGCACGAGAGCGTGAGTTCCGCCTCCTGTGGCGTCCATCCGCGAACGCCAAGCGTCTGCATGTCTACCTGCCGGCTGTTGTACCTCACAAGTCGCTGTTGAAAACGCTCATCGGCGCGCGGCCGGTTAGGGGCAACAACGTGCCTCTTTTCTCAGAGCTCGCTGCTGTGGGAAATCACTTTAAGGTCGCCAAACGGAAAGGGCACGCAGCCGGCGCTTCAACGAAAACAGATAGTTGCTACTTCGTGTTGACGCCGAGCATTGCTGCGTCGATCGCATGAGTTAACTATCGCATTAAGCAATCCGCTAAATTGCAGGTTGAATCATTGATCGCATATGGGCGGTTTGCCATCAATTACTATTGCTGGCTCACGTCCCGCAGACGGCGGCACATTTCGCATGCGGAAAATGAAATATAGCGGACATTGAGCTGCACTCTCTGGCCGATTGGCACGGCGCTCACCGGCGCCTTTGTAGCGTGGGTCGGCGCGAAGCTGAAGGTACAGCGAGCCGAAAGAACTGATCAGCCGCCGGTCAATCTGGTTGACGCCCAAGTTTGGCCAGCAAATCGCGGCTTCGGCTCGGGAAACGCACCGGCGTCAACAGCGTAGAAAACATTCATTGATCTCCCACCCCGGCACACCGTCGTTCCATTCCAGAAATACCTCACTCGCGAATTGCGCATCCATACCCTACGTAGCGAAACAATAGCGATCGTCATTGCAGTGTCGTGAACTGAGGGCCTTGTTACACTCTGCGGGAGGCGATTCTCAGGCGGCAGGCCCGCACCCGCGTTGCCGGCCAGCGCGACCCGGCCGTGGACATTGGTGCGGTTCTTAGGTGCTGGCATTCGCAACTACTCGACCGCATCATCGGCTACGTAGCCGGCGCGTTCGGTCAGGAAATCCTTGGCCTGCTGAAAGATGCGGGCATTGCGACTGGGTATGCGTTCTGGACCAGTGGCGCCCGGGACGACATGGTTTCGCCTCAGGAGTGGTCGCAACGTCGGGCGGTTTGGCACCAGGCGCTCAATGGCCAGTCGGGGCAGCGCATTGAGTTCTGCTACGACGCCGAATCGATGGACCTGTTGTGCGCGTGGTTCGAACTTGAGCCCTATGTGCCGTCGCTCGAATCCTGTGCCCGGGAGCTGGCGGAGCCGGCGCTGTTTTCGCGCTGGTATGAATCGCTGCCACTGAAGGGTGACGACGACGAGCATATCTGGAAGCGCCACACGCAGTTCAGGGAACTCCTGAAGGACGCCCCCGCTATGCAAGCCGCGCTCGCCGCGGATGTCCAGCGGCTAACGCCAAAACTGCTCACGGGCGGCGAACTCGATGCGGCGCGCCGTCGCGAGCAGTTGGTGCTGCTGCCGGCCGGGTTTCGCGTAGGGCGCAAAGACGAAGGAGGTTTCGACTGAGGCACATTCCCCACCGTTTCGTGCGCTGACGTCATGGGACCATCATCCGCACGGACGGCAACCGGTCTGCACAATGCACCTCACTCTGCGGAGACGAATGCATGCTCATGAACTGGAAGCCTCAGGAGCGCTCCCGATTTTTTCACGAGCATAACGTAGGGAACGGCACCACCGCTGGCACCGGGTGCAAGGACATACCGACACTGCCAAAATATGGGCGGGCGCTACATGACCATAGTCGACCCGTCCAAGAGCAACGAATCTAAGACTGAAGGGGAGTATTGGTTGGAAAAGGATTGAGTGGCGGAGACTACATCCCTAGGATGGGTAAGTGCGACGCTCAACTGGCTCGGCACCAAGCATGCGCAGTAATACCTCTGCATCGATGGTGAGCGCCAATGCGGTGTCGCCGTCTTTTGACGAGATGACCTGGACCAGCCCTGCTTCCTGTAGCGCAATAACGTCCGGCGTTTCGGCGCCCGTCAAGACGGACGCGTCGCGCAGACACAAGAGCGCCGTCAGCTCCTGCGTGCTCAGCGTCACGGGGTGTCTATGAGCACGATGCGTCGAAGAGCCGCCGTCATAGTCTTTTGCTGGTCAGTCCAAGCGACGAAAGGGGAGACCATGCGGTTTCCAGCGCAACTGCCTGCAAGTGCTGAGGCGACCAGTGCCGGACACATGCACGAATGACATTTTGCTTCGTTGCAGCCAACTGCACTGTCAGCGAGCGCACAAACTGCTGGTAGGTTTGTCCGGAACGCGATGACAAAAGCGCGCCCAGCGGCTGCGAACGTATCTTCAATACACCGAAGCCCGACTGGTCTCTCGAAGCTTCAATTTCACGCTGAGACGAGCATCAGCTCGAAGGCGACCGCCAGCTTTGCGGTCGGTGCATTAGCCGTGACGCTGCGAGGAGTGCGGTCATGTCGACAATGGCCGTCAGTTTTCCTCGGAAACGCACCGGAAGCGGCGATAGACTGAGACATCCGCATGCGTCCCGGGAGCCTGAGCATGACCTCACAAACCTGCCACCGAATTGACCTCGCACACGAACAACTGGAGATGGCGCTCGACGCGTTCCTGGAGCGCCATCGCTTTGCCTCGGCCATCACCGTGGCCAGCGCGGCCGAACGTGTCCTCGGCCAGGCGTTGCGGCACGGCGGTAAGCCGGCAGTCCTCGACTTGAAATTCGAGGCGACGGACCTCATGCACACTGACCTGCACGGCAAAGGGCCGGACAAGGCGACCTTCGCGGCTGCCGAGAACCGAGTCAGCAACGCACTGCGCCACTTTCACAAAGCCGAAGCGCCGGACTTCGACGCTGACCTCGAGGAAGCCGCGTGCTGGACGCTGGTGCGGGCCTGCGAGAATGCGCATCGGCTCGGGCTGACGGTCCAGGGCTTCGACGCATTCAACGACTGGTTCTACGAACACATCGTCGCCGTTTAACCGAGAGGGGGCAGCCGATGGCCGAGAGACTGACAGTCCAGTAGTTCTTCGAAGCACTGCGCGAGCAGAAAATCAGTCCGCTCGTCGACACGACGGCGGTGAGGGCGAGCGTCGACAGGCGGGTCCGCGCGCTTTGCGTCAGCTATCCCGTCCAGGAGCGCTGGCCGGTGCTCGACCTTGAGTGTGCCTACCAGCAGGTACCCAACGAGCTGCCCAACGTTCTGGACCTGGTCAGGGATGGCTACACGGGAACCGTCAATCTGCGAGGGTACGACAGCACCCACACGATGGACGAATGGTTCGGCGATTTCGCAGAGCAGTGGGCACTCAACGACACGCCCCATATTCGGGCGGCTAGGGTCGAACTGCTTCCGCCGACCTCGACCTGGTTGTCGCCCACACTGTGGATGGCCTACAAGAACGCCACCCGTGCTCCGCGCGGTTCCTGGCTGCGCCCACTGATAGGGGGCTAGCGGGACAGCCGCTTCGCGTCGGTGTTCAGTCCCACCTCAGCCCGGACCGCCGACCGGACGACGCGCCCCAAGATCGCGCTCAAGGCAGTTTGCCAAGGACCCCATTCATCTCGTCGAGCGAGATTGCACGCACGGTCTGTGTGCGCACGTTCCCCCGCGCGCCGAGCGCCAGTCCAAGAGCGGCAATGGCTTCTTCGTTTGGGGCCTCGAAAAGAACCACGCCGTCGTAGGTTCCCAGGGCTCAATAGATGTCCTTCACGGTCACGCCGGCTTTCTGCGCCGTCTCTTTCATTATGCCGGCTCGCTTCGTGGTGTCCTTCACTGCACGGATGCCCTGGTCCGAGAAGTTCCACAGGGTGATATAAGTTGCCACGATATATCTCCCATTCCACAATTGGTTGCTTCCTGCGCCAAATGCGCAGGGTGTCAATCTTCTTTATCCAGTATTCGCCTTCGTACCCGGTGTCATTCAAACCTTTTGACAGGTCGACGTTGGTCAAAACGTGCAACGTGCCTCGAATGCCCCGCATCTTTCCAGTCCGGCCCGTGAGCACGAGGTTGCCCACGACCGTCCTCTTGTCGGCCGATTGACCGGCCGTTGCCTGCACTACGCCGTCAATCCGGCCAAACATTCTGTCCCCATTGGCTATGTGGGAAGACTGCGTAAGTCAAACCGCGGGGTTCGCTGTTGCTCCCCCGACGGCTCTCTCGAATCATCATTGCCGGCTTCTCATCTGCCGACCACCATCGCCAGTGCACCGACCTATCCAAAAATTTCCATCACTTCTGTTGTTGGTCATGTAATTGGGTAAGGCTACAGCGCCGCTGCAGCCTTCACAAAAGAACCGTATATACCGCAATTTCGTCTGAGCGCTATTGGACGTTGAGATAGTAGAGATTGCTGATTCCGGGTGCGGAAAAAATCAGGGTATGCTGGCCAACGGGCAATGGCTTGATTGCAATCCAATAACCATCCGACACGGAAATCGGTGTACCGCCGGGTGGCGAATCGATGTTCGAATAGAAAACAAAGTTGCTGACTGGCACAGGTGGCTCGAAAGAGAAAACAGGCGATTGGAAATGGAATCGGTCCAGAAAGTTAATGCTCACGCCATCGAGCGTGACATTCAAAGTACTCGATTTTGGCAAAGCTTTTTTCGAAAATATCGGCGGACATGGGAACGGGTTGTTGCAAAGCGCCGCACGGAGGTCGGCGCCGCTCGGATTATTTAGGACGGCCTCGTTGGGTTTGCTTAAAATTTCCAGATTGGACCATTCGGCATTCGTAACGGGAAAGAAAATCGGACTGCCTGCTGGCACCGTGCAGTTTCGAATGACTTGCATTGTAGAGAGGACGCCTGCCAGGAAGTAAACGGGCGCGGCAGGCTGGTTGCCGTTATGACAGGCGGTATCGGAGGTGTTGGGAGAGAACGGGTGATTTTGACTGGGGATTTGCAAATAGAATTGCCACCAAGCGGCCGACCAGTCGCCGTAGGTCATGCCAAGAATAAGCTCATTGGGCGCGTAGACGCGGTTGTCAGTCCCTTGGGAATGGACGATAGGGTTGGCGCATAATAGAGAAATTGTCAATACAATAGTGTGTGCCTTCATGATAGGTGTCCTTATTTACTATGTGGTTTCCTGTTTCATGCTGTTGAACAACCTCCCGCGCTCGTCATCCGGACGGGAAGGGTAAAGGTTGAGACGAAGAACTGCACAATTTGAGACGGAAGCGATGCGCGGAGCACATGGCTACAGCGAATCGATGTTCGCAATGGCCTTGACTCAGGCAGCCCGTAGCATCACTCGTATGCGCACGTTCGCTGCGAATACGGCATAAAGTCTCGTTTGTGATGTCGGGCGCAGACCAATACCAGACGTTGCCGGATTGCTCTGCCGAGATGGGACGGGTGCAGTCAGCGAACGGATGCGTGAGAAGTCCACGTGACAGCATCAGTACCCGTTGCCAGGGCCAAACCTCCCACTGGCTGTGTTTTTTTCCCTGGAAGGTCGCGTTATGTGGGGCAATCTGAAGATTGATGGAGGATGACTGCGGTGCCGAGTCACTGGCCACCGCCGAACCAGTCGCAGCATCACATTCGGCTCCTCTGCAACCGGTCAATGCAGTTGCGACCGCGGTGACGATTGCTCTCTTGATGAGCGAGACCAGGTGTTTAATAGCGACCTCCAATGAGCCGAGCCGTGTTTCTGGGTGGTTCGGAATCGCGTGGTCGCTTTAAAGCGCGGCGGATAGCGGCCAACGTGAGATGCCGGACGGTAATGGCGCAATAAGTTGGCCGGAGAAGTTGCGGAACTGCTACTTGGGCGAATTGATGAGTGACAGCGGGCTTCGCACGGCGTGCCATGCGTCGTCGGTTCCGGATAGACCAGAAGCAAGCGAACGGAATCGCCCGTGCCCTGTGTTAATCAGTCCCAGAGATAGGCGCACGCATGCACCGAAGAGGGCGCGTGCGTCAGCGCGCTACTGACGGGGTATCGTTAGTACATGCTGAACAAAATGTCCATAGTCTCCAGTTCGTCTTCATTCAGTACATCGCTCCGGACACCACAGCAAATTCACGATGAGGGCGAGGGTGCTTTCAATATATGGGTAAAGCCTAGGGCAGCGACTGGTTGATTGCAACCCACGAGGCATAAAATTTCCGCACCGGCATATGGCTGAAGTCGCTACGGAATAAGGACGCCGAGCATGAAAGCGTAGATAGACGCATGCGAATAACTTTCAATGGTATTCGCAATAGTCGGCTCGTTTCACGAATAGATGGCCTCTGCTGACAGAGGTCGGATGTGTAAAGCGAACCCCTGAGTTTACGTTGTTTAAGAAACTGACCTCGACACGCAACGCGTCGCAGTCCGAACGAAATATATGAGGATAGTCTAATTGTCTTTCTCTGGTAGACCCGCGGTTATCAACCAGACAGATGCATCGCTTTGGTGCGTAGACGGGCTCCTAGGTCAGAGACCCAATGACGCTTAATCGCGAACGTTTGCATCGCAAAACGAAACATGGCGGGTGATTGTTACCGCAAAGCCAGTTCGCGGGTCGCCATATGACGAAAACCTTTCGCTATATAACGAAAGGCTTAGTATCTTTCCCGCAAGACGACGTATGGTTAAAAACGTGCGCCTCCCTTTTGCGCACAGGGCTTACCGGCCCCTTGGCGGTTCCTCTGGTACGCCTGTTTCCTCGAACGCCAATCGCGGAATTCCCGCGTTATCTGTCTCTACCTGAACCCGGTCGACGACCAAAGCCCGGAATAACGTCCTCCACAACCGGGTTCCGGCAACAGGTGGAATCGCCGGCGTCTGTCCATCATGCCGGCCGCTCACCCATTGCCTGTGTGAAGCGGCTGCAAAACTGAAACCTGATGTCGTAACGGAGGTAAGCCATGAACACGACGTTTTTCATATCTGCAGCGCTCCTCGGCACATTCTCGTTAGCGGGCGCAGTGCAAGCTCAGGACGCGTCAGGGCAGCAGGATGCTCAATCGGTATCGACGTCTACCAATGCCTCTCCCGGCACATCGACCAGCACCGCTCCAGGTACCTCCGGATACGGTGGTGTATCCGGGAATACCAGTGCGAGCGGTGGTCTGACCCGTCCGGGATGTGGGCACCTGCCACAATGCAACCCCGACAGCGGTCACTAGAGCGCAAATTGATAGCGGGTCTTTCGCGGACTGGGCCGACTCGTTCGCGAAACCCCGCCTGGCTGTTGTCGTTCTGAACGGCAGAGCGACAACGATTTGCGGGACGAAGCCTAAGTGGCCAGGCTAGCCTGCACATACGCCTGACACGGGCCGGTCTCTGCCCGAATCGGATGGTAGCGTGCGGCCGGTGATTGGGAGAGGGGCGACTGATGGACTCTGTCATGAAGGAACTTCCTGAGACGCTACAGCGACGACTCATGCTCCTTGTCGGCCTGAGCAAGCACGTTGGCTTCCGCCGTGACAGGATTGTGTGGCAGAAAAGTCTGCCGAAGCAGCAGGCATGGCGTGTCGTACTGACAGAGGTCCATTCAACCAATCCGGTTTTCTTTTTTGCGTATCTTCCCACCGAGCCGTCGGATGAACAGGTGGCCCAATGGGTGGACGCCTGTCTCCGCGCGAGTGTCGCCGACCAGGTTTCCGTGCGTCCGAAAGAGATAGTTGTCTCCGGAAAGCTTCTGGACGGTAACCCGCGTCTCGTTGTTTCGCTTGCATCGCACAGTCTGAGGGTCGCTTGCACGACCGATGGCGTCGACGCCGGCGGCGAACATCATGCCGAGGCTGCAGACGAAGCGCTTGGGCACTACATGTGGGAGGCTGCGTTTAACCAGTTGCCGCCAATTCGCGCAGCCGAGGGATGGATTGCCGACGGAATGCCGCCTCTGGCAGGAGTCTCAGGAATAACCGGTGAAGTAAGCCTTCTCTTGTCGCGGAATTTCTTGCACAGGCATCTGCAATTCCACGGTCTCGACACGGAGCCGGTCGATGAGCGACTCGCCAGGCAGAGGTCGCACTTAGTGACGCCTCGCAAGCAGTCGTGATAACCACATCAAATTCGGTGTTTCACATTTCCAGCTTTGCCGGTTGTCTTTTGTAAAGCGCGCTCCGTGGAATTTCCGCGTTTTGCTCCGCGAAATAGTCCCGCGTGTCGGTCTATCAACGGCAATAGTCTTGGTTTGTGGCTCGACCTTGATGACGCATTTGTGCCGGCGAAACAGCGACTTTTCAGATTACCATTCGCGGACATCGCTGTGTGGATTCTGAATCCCGACGAACTACAACAGGTGGATGCAAGCTCGACGACGCACGTCATGGGTGTCTTTGGACGACTGTGTCCAGGTGTTTTCTCGTCAACCGCAGTCATCACAACCGTGAGACTCTTCCCCATTCTGCCGCCGCTACACCGAGGTTGAAGATGGGCTTTGGGTTAAGACGCGTCGCCTTTTCGACCGTTGCCGCTGCGAAATCAACGCCAAAGGTATCGGCACCTCGCGCAGTTGCTGCCGCTGGGACATAGCGGGGACCCGTCGCAACAGCGGCAAAACGGGCGCTCGTCGGGCGTCGAGTGTGTCAAGTAGTGCGCCACTCGACTGGGTCGTCAAGTCGGCGTGATAGGGATGCAACCGGTCAAGGCGTCGTGGGATTCACGTTCCACGCGTGCGCTTTGATGCGCAACGCGGAGCCTTCCTTCTGTGCGATGAGTAGGAAGTTTCCGCTGACGTCCATCGTCTGTTCGTCCGGTATGTTGATATTCCCAGTCCAGGTTCCGGATTCCCAGGCCACATTTCCATCAGATGTGCAAAACCGTTGCTGGATTTCCAAACGATTCCAGACTTTCGTTGCCACTTCGGCCCATCCTTCGATTCCCTTTCGGCCAGTCACAGCTTCTTGGCCCGCCGGAATGAGAATGGCGTCGTCGGCAAACAAGGCCGCCCAACTGTGCGTATCGTGAGCGTTGACTGTATCGACGAACTTACCGTTCAACGCGGCAAATGCCTGCGAAATGTCCATGGCGCTACCTCCTTGAGGCGTGGTGGGATGCAGCTTGGGCGAATTGATGACGTGACAGCTGACCTCGCACGTCGTGCTATGCCACGTCTATCGCCGGCTGGAATGAGAAGCGAGCGAACGCAATCTCCCGGCCGCTGTGCGTCATTGACCGAGACACGCGCACGCCTACACCGGAGAGCGTGCGCCAAGGCGCTACTCAACGGGTATCGAGCGTATGTACTGGAAAGCAAGTGACCATAGTCGCCAATTCGTCTTGACTCACTACACCGTCCCGGACACCTGGCTGACTCACGACGCTGAGGGTACTTTCGGAAGTACAGTGAAGCGTAGGCCAACGATTTGTTTGTTGCAACCCGCGAGAATATTGGTTGTCGGCGACAGTCCGGTTTCCCGCTGCCGCGTGTGTTCGTCTTGAATACCACCGACGAATCTATGTGCGGAAAGGTTACGGGAATAGCCGAAAGGTTTATTGTCGAAGTGGAAAGGTCGACGTGAATTGCCGATAAGTATGTGTCGGGGTGCCGGTTGCTGTTGTCTTATGAATAACGGCAGTGCCCAATTAGGAACGCTGGTACTAGGTGACTGGAAGCTGCGGAGACCGTTTCCCATCGATTGTCACAACGACTGTGCCCATCGACGGATGAACTGTCCAGCGGAGACCGTCCGTTTTTTTGACTTCGGTACACGCGAGCAAAGAATAAGACGACATGCGAGCGATTTCTTAAGCTGGCCTTCAGGTCAGCTGGCTATAACACAGCATGCAACCACGACCTTAATGTGGTTGCTGCCCCACGAGGTCACCTTGAGCAGACTTCTGCGTTTCCCCCATTAAGCGCATATCTGCTAACACCAAGACGAACATTTGGCTCGGTGAGCAGTACTCCCTCCTACAACGTTCGGCCTGCGCGGCGCTCCCGACGGAAAAGCGTCCCCCTGAGCTATCAACTGGTCGGCAGTTTCGCTGGCAGTTCTTAAGGCCAATGGTTCTCGTCGCCGCCGAGATTCAGTTGGACGCAGGGGCTGCGGCAACCCGCTAACCGTCCGAAAGAAGAACTCAGGGATTACGAGATGTTTTACCGGAGAGCTACCATGAAGACAATCGCGACGGATAAAAACGACGTAGTCTGCGGCACGTCATTGTCGTGATACGAGCTTATCAAGGAATCTGCCATGACCAAGCCCGGATGGCACTGCACCTGGTTTCGGGAGGGTTTTCTTGCGTTCTGCATGCTTGTCCCTGCTCTGCCTGGGGAAACCGAAGCGCAGGTGGCCAGGATGGAAGTCATCCCGTTTGAATCATTGACGCTGACAGACCAGGAGTTTTTGACCGGGCGCGAGGACGGCAAGCCGGTGACTATCGCCGGGGAACTGCGCCTGCCCCGAGCGGGCGCGGAACGATTTCCGCTCGTCATTGTGCTGCATGGGGCGTGCGGCGTCTGCGGCCTTGTTCTGGATTGGGAGAAGGAATTGCTTGCAATGGGTGCCGCGACGTTCGTCATTGACAGCTTCACAAGTCGCGGCATCGCCAATACGAACGACGACCCATCGCGGCTAGGCCAGCTGGCGCAAACCCAGGATGCGTACCGTGCGCTCGCGCTGTTGGCAAGACATCCGAGAATCGACCCAACACGTGTGATGCTGATGGGTTTTTCCAGAGGCGGACACAGTACGCTTTACGCGAGCCTAATGCGTTTCCAGCGCATGCATGCGGGCGCGTCAGAGGCACATTTCGCCGCCTACGTTGCTTTCTATCCGAGCTGTAACTTTCGATACCACGACGATGATGACATCTCTGCCCAGCCGGTGCGCGTGTTTATGGGCACTGCCGACAACTACACCCCGATTGGGGCTTGCCGGGCCTACGTCGAGAGACTGAAAGCCACGGGAAAAGACGTTCAGCTTATCGAGTATCAAGGGGCTGGGCATACATTCGACGCTCGAGCGTACAATCCGCCGCGAGTGCTGGCACAAGCGTTGACGACACGAAACTGCCAGGTGGAGGAAGGAGACCACGGGCAGTTCGTTAATGCCAAGACCAAGCAGCCTTTTTCATACGGCGACTCCTGCGTTGAACGCGGCACGACCCTGGCATACAACGAGACAGCAGCGACGCAAGTCAGGAAGGACCTGGCGGAATTTGTCGCCATGACGCTTAAGCCAGCACGCTCGCCGTAGTTTTTGACCATGCGATGGCCGGAGCGTCGGCGTGCGAGTCGGCTGCTTGAACCCCGGCCCGCGCGCCATGCAGCGATGTTGAGGGTTTGCCCCACTGCAGAATCAGGGTCTAGACGCATTCTCGACTTTCATCGCTTGTGTATAGCATTCAAATGTCGGGATACAGGGATCGGCCTGGCCAACTCGGTGGTGTGGCTATGCCCTTGTCGTGCTGCGGATATGTAGCACGGGCGCCCGTGCGCTCCTCCAGCCTCGGCGCACGCCACGTCCGAATCATCAGGGGACCAGCATGAAATACCTTGCCTTTGCCATCTTCGGAGCCTTCATGGTCGCCTGTATTTCCATTGCGCCTGCTCAATTCGAAGCGGCAGCGTCTCAGGCAGTCGCGCATCTTTTCGCCTGGCACTAGCGAAAGTGCACAACGGTTCTCTTTGGGCATTCTTGTCGTAGCGTATGCCTTGAAGCGTGGGCCGCCTCAGCCAGCCGGTGCGCGTCCACTCCAACGACTTCAACCCCGTAATGCCGCTAGCTGGGTCGGGCGCAGGTTCAGTTTGACAACGCCAACATGGCGCAGCCTGTCCTTCTCATACACGCCGAGCACCAGCGTGCGCACGTCCTCAGCACAGTGGTGTCGCATTATCCCGCTGACAATGAACTCCTGGCGCTACCACACCAGCGAAGGCGTTTGAAATGTGGTGTCCCGAACGGCACACTGCCCAGCTGGCGTGTGAAACTGGCGTAACGTGAGGACACAATGTGATTCAGCGACAGCAGCGGGTCGACACCTGTTCAGTGCGGGAACGGCCGCAGCCGGCTCGATTGCCGTGCTTCCCGAATGCAAGTTGGGAGACTTGAATGAAATCCCGTCAGGCCGACACACAGCGCAGATGTAGCCCGGCACCTGCGGATATCCGCGCCGGACGCGAGCGCGCGGGTCTGAATCAGATCGAAGCGGCAGGCCTGCTGCATGTCGACATGCGTCTGTGGCAGAAGTGGGAGCTTGGTGAACGCGAGATGCATCCGGCCTTCTGGGAACTTTTTTGTATTAAGACCGGAGCGGAAAAATAAGATGCAGTCGCGGTCGCCGCTGCGGACCCATCGCTCCCTGGGCAGGTCCTGGCTGTCAGGTTCCAGACATCTGGGTCCCTGTGACGTCTGAGGTCGCGGCCAGTTGTCCGAAGATTCCGAAGATTCGTTCGCCGGCCGAATACCCCGGGCCGGCGTTTTTTCTTTTGCTCTTTGAGTGCGGAAATCCATCGGCGGCGCCTCTCAGCACAGGGTGTGAGAGCCTTTCATCTTCCGATAAGCCGGACACGCGGCGTCGACCGCAGTTGACAAGCCTGCGGAAGGTCGATGACGTCGCAACCAGGGACCTGATAGGGAGCTACTATGGTTGACTGTCTGTCAGGGCGGGAAGCTCGGCGTCTGTTCCCCGAGTATTGCGTGCTACCTCAGCATAGGCGCCTTCCGCGCCACGCTCTGGAATTGTTGTCCGCGAGCGACCGTTTGGAGCTCAGGCAATCCGCTGCCGTGTCCGCGGGTCGGAATGAAAAAACCACCGCCTTATCAGGACGGTGGGCCTCAACACGCACCAAAAGTCAGGGATAGCCGTTGTAACTTCAGGATCTCTAGACATGCCGGTCTGACGCATAGAAAACAAGGTGTTATTCACTATCAGGTGCTTTGTCTACCCGTTACTTGACAAGACACCCATCGCTTCGCTCTGGGAGCGGATCTGGCATCTCGTTTCCCGAGCCAGTCAAGCGGCATTCACGACGTCCCTTGAACGCCGTGACGTCGGCGAACTCGCAGGTCATGGCCGGCCAGGGTTGTGACAGTCATGCCGCGCGTGACTCACCATGCCTGTCGCATAGGCATTGTTCGGTTCGACGGCTGCAAACTGCCCACCAGACTATCCTGTGTAGAGTCCAATCGGCTCGGGGGACGACGTCGCATGCGACCATCGTTGCCGAATGACGCTTGGAAGGCATCACTTTCCCGACACCCTGGAAACGTTTCGAGACCGAACGCTTGTCTAGTCCCTGCAGGAAGCTCGGGCAACGACGAAATTCGCGGAAAAGTCTTTCCAGTTGTTGGCCCACCTCGTTTTTTCCTGAGCATCCCGGGCCCGGGCAGAGTGCGCAGCGACAATCACCTCAAGTGGATTGATGTCGAGAATCCTGGCGACTGTGAAACAGACTTCGTCGTCGAATACGCAGATCCCGCACCGGTAGCGGCTCACTGTAGCGCGCGAAATGCCGAGGGCTTTAGATATGGCGTTATCAGACCGCAAATTCAATTGGTCTTTCACTGCGTCCAAATATCCAAGAATCGTTTTCATGACCCGTTTCATTTAGTATTCTTTTTCTGAGGATACTTGGGAAAATATCAATCATGTGTTCGGGAGCTAACGAAAGGTCAGTGCTGACAAAAACGCAAGGCGGAAGTTTTCACAGATTCCGGTTGCCTCAGAATTGATCACATGCAACGGTCGGCTATCTGAGTGGAATGGAAGTTCGAGCGTCCTCCCGCGGGCGCATGCGAGCGGCCGAAACTGGCCGCAAGCACCAGTTCGAAACACGCTCTCTAGCGTAGTGAGTTAGAAATTTGTTTCATGACTAACCTTTGCTGCTGGAGCGGAGAAATGTTGCTTAAAGAGGTGCTTGGATTCGCACAGACCTTCGTCGATGAGCACGACCGACTTCGCTTTGTTGACGGGATCGTCAATCATGCTATAAAGCCAGTTCATCACATCCCCGCCGAAGTTTTTCCATACACGATCGTGATCATGAAGCGTTAGGTAACGAAGCGCAAGGGCTGCGTTGTCAACAGCAGCAGTATCGATGTCCATTGCGTTCACTCCGATGCAGACAACGGGCGCAAAACCGTTCGACGCTCGCCAGAATTTCATCGGCCGACTTGCTCCAGACGAACGGTCGCAGATTTGCGTTATAGACCTCAAGGTAGCGGCGGATCGCGTCTTCGAGCTGGCCTTTTGAGCGATGAGTTCCGCGCCGAAGATACTTCCCGGTCAGCGTGGCAAACCAACGTTCGAGCTGGTTGAGCCGGGAGGTAGAAGTCGGAGTGAAGTGCACATGAAAGCGCGGATGACGTGCAAACCAGTTCCTGATCGAGGGTGTACTGTGCGTGCCGTAGTTGTCCGTCACCAGATGGACGTCCAATCCGCGCGGAACACTGGCGCCGAGGGTGCGCAGGAACAGCACAAATTCGCTGCTGCGAGGAGGTCAGTGCAACTCTCCGATCAATTCCCCGATGGCAATATCCAGTGCCGCGAACAAGGTAGTAGTGTCATGGCGCATGTGGGTACGCCGCTTGGCAATGCCCGGTGCGAGGGGCAGCATGCGTGCGATCCACCGCCTGGATCTGGCTCGTTTCATCCACGCACAGCACCATCGCCTTAAGCGGCGGATTCATGTACAGGCTGACAATATCGCGAACCTTGTCGACGAACAGCGGACCGCTGGAGAGCTTGAACGTCTCCTGCCGATGCGGTTGCAAGCCGAACGCGCGCCAGATTCGCGAAACGGCTTAGTTGTCGATGCCTTCAGCTCACGCCAGCGCGATCCGGGCTCGCAGTGCCAACGCCCGCGCTGTCTTGCAACACAACGTCAACGCATTGAGTTGTTCGCGCTCCGATTCACTAAACACGAGTCCCGCTTTAGGTCTTCCGCTCATCGCCACCTCCCGGAGTACGTGGCTCCACCAGACCGTACTACAGGCAGCGAATGATTCAATGAATTTTTAACTCACGACACTGACGGGGCTCGCGCATACCAGTCCGGCTCCGTTAGACCTACGTCGCTGGAAGAACAAGCTTCACGCTGTTCCCAGTATCGATTTCGGCTATGAGCTCTACCGTCCCGCCATGCTGTCTGTTGACAATGCAGCTGACGCCGCTGGATGGCTCTTGATCCGGCACGTGTGCGCGTTTCCTTACAAAGATCCGATTCCCTCTTACAAAAGTCCAGCGATACACCTCACGTTGGCGTGCTTACCCCATCGCAGGAAAGGGGGATCGACCCATGTCTCACCAATTGGACTCCTCAGAAAATAAGGATGCGTGCAAAGCAAAATGGCGTCATCGGGAAGCGACGCCGATGGCGATGCCGGTGGACGCAAGATGTGGATACCCTTTCAGTCTTTGCCTTTACAGGTAACAGCGGCAACCGGATGCTGCACGCGGCATGCAGGGGGAGAGACGGCCATGAACCAGGCTTTGAAAGGCAGCCAAGCGCTTTATTGCCTGCTGCGCATGGGCTTGCCGGCGGCGCTCGCTGCGCTGTGTATGTTGCAGACCTTTCCCGCGCACGCATTGCCTATTTTCGCGAGACAGACGGGGCAGAGCTGCGTCGCCTGTCACGCCGGCGGCCAGTTTCCGGAGCTCACGCCCTACGGACGCATGTTCAAGCTGAATGGCTATACGTTCGGCGAACGCACGATTCCGCTTGCCGTCATGGGCACAGTCGACGTGACCAAGACCCGGCACAACCACGACATCAACGGAAACGAGATATCGCCCAAAGACGGCAATCTGACGTGGGACGCGGCGAGCATCTTCCTCGCTGGCAAGATCACCGACCACCTCGGCGGCTTCGCCCAGTATACCTACACGAACTACGATCACCAGAACGCCAGCGGTACCTGGGTCGGTCACTGGGGAACGGATAACACGGACATCCGCTACGTCGACCGAATCATGGGAGATGCGAAGGACCTTATTCTCGGCGTGACGTTGAACAACAGCCCGTCGGTGCAGGACGTCTGGAACACGGCTCCTTCATGGAGCTATCCATATCTCTCGTCGCCGACGAGCGCAGTCGGGGCGCCGCAGTTTCTGCCTGTCCTCGAAGGCAGTCTCGCGCAACAGGCGGCGGGCATCGGCGGCTACCTGTACTGGAACAAGACGGTGTATGCGGAGTTGAGCGCGTACGCGACGGCCGATGGCATCTGGTCGTTCCTGAGCAAGGGCAGCAAGGAAGGAGACACCGCCCACCCACAGACCTATCTGCGCGGCTATAACCCGTATTGGCGCCTCGCGCTAACACACGACTGGGGTGCGAATAGTGTCATGGTGGGTACGTTCGGGCTGAACGCGAAGATCTACCCAAACGACTCGAACGCGTTCCCGATATTCGACCAGGGTGTGACGCGCTTTACCGATATCGGTTTCGATGCGCAGTATCAGTACATTCTGGAGCCGCATACAATTACCGCGCAGGCACGCTATATACACGAGAACATTAGCGATCCAAATAATCTCGTTCTTGGCGACAGCCAGTCGGCGAGTCTCAATTCGCTTCGGTTGAAAGTGTCGTACATCTACCAGGCCAGGTACGGCATAAGCCTGTCCTATTTCAACGTGACAGGTAGCACCGACAGCGCCGCATACGGCAGCAGCGCGAACTTTTCACCTGCGACCTCAGGTTGGATGCCAGAAATATTCTGGATCCCGGTGCAGAACATACGGATCGGCGTGCAGTACACGCATTTCACCAAATACCTTGGCGCGCGCTCCAACTACGACGGCATGGGGCGCAACGCGTCGGACAACGACACATTGTTCGTCTATCTGTGGGCCGCGTACTGGTAGCAGTGACCGTAACGCCCAGGAGGTTTCGATATGAACAGGATGGCGCAAATCGCCGCTATCGGGCTGCTGGTTGCCAGCTCGGGCTGTCATGACCTGGAGCGGTCCCGACAGGTCGACAATCCGGGCGTCGCCGGAAAGACAATCGCTTTGCAGGTCTGTTCGAACTGTCATGGCGTGAACGGTGTGTCAGTTTCGCCGACATTTCCCAAGCTGGCTGGACAGACGCATCAGTACCTGGTCGATCAGATCACGGACTTCAAGACGCATAGCCGGTCCGATCCAAACGCGCGGCGATTCATGTGGGGCTTTACGCACCTGACCGAAGCGCAGATCGAAGACCTGGCGACTTACTTCTCGAATCAGGCGACGGAACCCGGCGAACCAGCCGCCCCCGAACTGATGGATGAAGGGCGGACGATCTTCACGTCCGGTCTGCCGGGCAAGGGCGTGGCTGCCTGCGTGGCGTGCCACGGCCAGCACGGCGAAGGAGCGGGGCAGTTTCCCCGCCTTGCGGGCCAGCATGCGGACTACGTCGTCAAGCAGTTGCGGGTGTTCCAGCAGACCGATGCGAGGCCGCGCGGAGCGGCCATGAAAGCCATCTGTACCAACATGTCGGAGCAGGACATGCGTGCGGTAGCGGCATACGTCGAGGCCTTCCCGCAGGCGCTCGCAGCAGAGTCTGCGTCGCCCGTGCGTGAAGATGCGGTAGACCCGCCGGCAAAAGAAGAGGTCGTTGACCCACAGACAAAGAAAGCAGGTGAACCATCCGTCAATCAGTGATGGTCCGCATACGCCTCGACGCGATTTTCGCAATGGTGAAGACCATGAAGCAGACACCTGTAGTCTCCGTTCTTCGCGCGCAACGGCAGCAAGCCGCCACGCAGCCGGACGCCGAAGCGATGATCGTCGATGCCCGGACGTGTTCGTTGCTGAAGCACATGAACGCTCTCGACTGGCTGTTCGCCCTCACGATGGTCGCGGGCGCCGGGTTTGCGCTGTCGCGCTACCACGACTACACGAATTACTACGACAAGCTGGTGCTGGTATGCACGGTGCCTGTTTTCGTCGTGCTCGGCTGGCGCTGGAAACCGGTGCGTCTGCTGATTGCGTGCATCGCCGTGCTGTCGCTGTCGGCTATCCAGATTTACGACGGCGACCTTGCCCGTGCCGACCACGCGTTCTTCCTCAAGTATTTCCTGTCGAGCCAGTCGGCCATCCTGTGGATGAGCGCGCTGTTCGTGCTGGCCACGCTGTTCTACTGGATCGGCACGCTGTCGCGTTCGCCGACGGGCGCCGCGATTGGCTCGAAGATGACGTGGGTGGCGGTGCTGATGGGCTTCGTCGGCCTGATGGTGCGCTGGTACGAGTCGTATCTGATCGGCTCGGACGTCGGCCATATTCCGATCTCGAACCTCTACGAAGTGTTCGTGCTGTTCAGCCTGATTACGGCGTTGTTCTACCTGTACTACGAGCAGCACTACAACACGCGCTCGCTCGGCGCGTTCGTGCTGCTGGTGATCAGCGCGGCCGTCGGCTTCCTGATGTGGTACTCGATCGCGCGCGACGCGCAGCAGATCCAGCCGCTCGTCCCCGCGCTGCAAAGCTGGTGGATGAAGATCCACGTGCCCGCGAACTTCATCGGTTATGGCAGCTTCGCGCTGTCGGCGATGATTGGCGTCGCGTATCTGATGAAGGAGCGCGGCGTGCTGGCCGACCGCCTGCCGACGCTCGACGTGCTCGACGACGTGATGTACAAGTCGATCGCCGTCGGCTTCGCGTTCTTCACGATCGCGACGATTCTCGGCGCGCTGTGGGCCGCCGAAGCGTGGGGCGGCTACTGGAGCTGGGACCCGAAGGAAACCTGGGCGCTGATCGTCTGGCTGAACTACGCGGCGTGGCTGCACGTGCGTCTGATGAAAGGCCTGCGCGGCGCGCTCGCCGCATGGTGGGCGCTGACGGGCCTGCTGGTGACGAGCTTCGCGTTCCTCGGTGTCAACATGTTCCTGTCGGGGCTGCACAGCTACGGCAAGCTGTAGCCCGTCGCGTCGTATCGGGATGGACCAAAGCGGATCCATGGCGGATAGCTACCCATGAGACCACACTCGCTCAATATCGAATCCTTCGGGACCTACGAATCACCGTCGGGGAGAACGGCATGAGACGCATCTATTTCCTGTTGCCTGACGAGCACAGCGCGCAGACGATCGTCAACGAACTCCTGTTGATGCGAGTCGAGTGGCGACATATCCACATGATCGCGAACCACAATGTACCGCTTAAGGACTTGCCGGAAGCCACACTTGCCCAGCGCAGCGATCTGCTGCCCGCGCTCGCGAGGGGGACGGCGGCGGGCGGTTTGACGGGGATGCTGGCAGGCCTGGTCGCACTGGCCTTCCCACCGGCCGGCCTGACGATCGCAGGCGGCGCCGTCGTGGCGATCACCCTCTGTGGCGCTGGCTTCGGCGCGTGGACGGCGACGATGATTGGAGTCGATGTGCCAAATACGCGGCTCAGGCGATTCGAGCAGGCAATCGAAAAAGGTGAACTGTTGATGATGATCGACGTCGCGAAAGATCGGGTCGAAGAAATCGAAGAGATGATCCGGTCGCACCACGCGGAGGCCGAAATCCGGGGCACGGATCCGACTATCCCCGCGTTTCCGTAGCCGGTGTTGTGCCCCAGGCCGACTGCATTAGAAGTACACGGTAGCGCGATGTTGCAACGAAGCGCCAATCGGCGGAGAACATTATGCCTTATCGGGGCATTGTCAACTTGCCGGGAGGGAGACGGCACGACGACAGATGTGAGTGCTATTCAGAAAGCGGTCGACGGAATTTGGGCAGGTTGGGTCAGCTTGCAGTATGCAACGAACCTGACTGCGAGCTGTTTGCGATAGCGTGAGGCGCCTACCAGCTGCCGCCTCAGTGCGAAGTGTTGCCGGGATCGGCCCAAAGCACGAGAGAAATTCTTGTGTGCGTTTTGGGTCGTTGAAACCACGCATGCGACGCTCGCTTTCGCGTGTCGGGTGAAGGCTGTTCTCTGCCCGGTTGTTCGACCGGCCAGATGCGTTGACGAACACGTGCTTCACGTTCGCGAGTTCCGGAATTTCGGACTTTGCGGCTGGATAGCTGCGCAGTTGATCGGTGACGATCTTGTGCGGAACCGGGTTCGAGCGCAGCACCCTCCGCTTGAAGAAACGTTTGGCCGCGGCTTCGTCGCGGCGCTTTTTTAGCAAGATGTCCAGTTCGGCGCTATGCCCGTCGACGGCACGCCACAGCAGGTACGGTTCGCCACGCAGTGTGACGAACATCTCGTCGAGATGCCACGTACTATCCGGCTTGCACCGCGTTGCTTTCGCCCGGTGGGCAAAACCCTTGTCAAACTTGTCACACCAGCACCTGATCGTCTCGTAAGTCACAGTCACGCGTCGCTCAACGAGCAGTTCTTCGATGTCACGCAAGCTCAACAGGAAGCGGAAATACCAACGTACTGCGCAACTGATGACGCCTGCCGGTTAGACGGTGTTAGGAACTTCGAAGTACTGGGATTGCATGGACAAGCATAAGCATGGCGAAGACGACAAAATGCAGACCTGCGAGTGTTTCGGGCAAGCGTTCGTAGTCACGTGCGAGGCGTCGAAAGCGGTTGAGCCATCCGAAGCTGCGCTCGACTACCCATCGCCGTGGCAACAGCACGAAACCTTTTTTCGCTTCATCGAGCTTGACCACCTGGAGATCAATTCCCTGAGCGCGTGCGGCCTGCGCAGGATCTTCGCCCGTGTAACCCTGATCGGCAAAGGCCACTTTCACGGTTTCTCCCGTTGCCTGCTGGACCTGGCGCGCCAACTCTGCCACCTGTGCCCGTT